>CAKSQS010000022.1 GCA_934486705.1 uncultured Eubacteriales bacterium | reverse complement strand
TTTCGATTTTTGTTATTCTCATATAAACCTCCGTAAGCAATTGAGGCGTGTTTTCGTACTTACCACAGATATAACTTTTGGGAACAAATTCGCAATTCACATATAAATCTGTTCCCCAATATAGATAATGCTTAGCGCTCTATGGTTTTCCAACAGCGTTCTTTCATAAAGCCCGCAATAACAGCGGGGTCTTCGCCTTCATAATACTTCACGAGCAATTTCTTAAACTCCGGCACTTCGCTTTCGGGAATGACCAAAAGACCTCCGCCGTGAGCAATAAGATAATGATTTGCAAAGATAATAGAAGCGCGCTTATTGCCATCCAAGAATATCTGGGTCTTCATGCAGTAAAGACAAAGCCTGATGGCAATACTAACGGCATCGTCCTCTTCCTCGATGATCTCAAGAATTCTGTCTTTCACATCCGATTCATTCGGCAGGGGCGGAACATAAGACGAACCGCCTATGGTAACCGGAACACCGCGGATTCGACCGCCTTCCGCAAAAAAGCCTTCATTGACAAGCTTTGCAATATGACTGAGCATATAATAGTCGGAACGGCTGGCAACTACATCACGGTCCAAAATAAACTCCCATGCGTGTTTCAAATTCAAAATTTTCTGCACGTCGGTAGCTGTCATACCGGATACTTTTCCGTTCTCTATGATCTCTTCCGTCTGAGGAAAAGATGTTGCAACACCCTCCAAAACAGCCTGATCATAGATATTCATTTTCATATTGGCACGCGCAAAGGCAATGTTGTTTATAACATCGGCGGAAAGGGCATCCTCGGAATAACCGGCTGCGGCAAGCTGCTTTTCAATGCTGCGAAGCGACTTTCTGATTTCACGGGCTTCTCTGGCATTGCGCAAAAGCAGATTATACAGTTCTTCGGTATATGCACCTACATAAGTAGATGTCTGTTTTCCTGCTACGCGCTTTCTCACATAAAGGTATTTCCCATCGCCGCGCTCTTTGATTTCGGGTGTGCCGTCATAAGGCATTAAGTTCAGTCTGGCATTGAGGTCGGCTCGACTTCTGAGCAATTCCTGTATTTCGCTATATTGTACTGCCATTGCAGCTCCTCCTCTTGGGGAACAATTCTTTCAATTATTATATCAGAATGTTCCCCAACAGTCAATAAGCATTGGGGAACAATTTTGAAAGATAATCTTTAATATTTATCCCCAATCTTGCGAATACACAATATAGTATGCCCTGATTTCGGAAGCAGCAGAAAATATGATCCTGCTTTGCATCCCTAATACTTTTGGTGGTTGTCCAACGAGGACTTCTTCGGCAGAAACAAAGTATTCCGCGTTTCATTTCATAAGCTTTTCAAAGCGAAACATTTCATCCGGCCCCTCGCCGGGAAATGATTGTTCGTCTTCCTCCGCCGGATTCGGCTCCGGGTGCATAGCGGAGAAAAACTCAACGGCGTGAAAACCGCATTTGTTGATATAAAAATGGATATTGCGCTTTTCAAAATATGGCGTGCAGGTCGCCCAGACCTTGGTTTCGGGGTGCAGAGCTTCCACGGCAAGCCAAGCACCATAGCCGATGCCTTTGCTGTGTTCCTTCGGCGAAACGAAAAGAAGCTCCAGCTCGTTGTGATGTGTCTCTTTGTCGATTTTCAGCACCACACCGCCAACCTTTCTGCCATCATACAGAATTCGATATGTCTCGCTGTCGGGCGCATCAATGCTTTGCTCAATCGTCGCACGGGAAATGATTTCGCCGTCCTCCTCAAAATGATCGTCCCGCAGCCCGAACTCTTCCACCGCACCATACTTGAAAGACTCCTGATTATCAAGAATGAACTGCTCACGGTCATCCGCTTCCAGCGGGGCAAGGGTTATTTTTGCGTTCTTCATAATTACCTCCGAAAAATAAAAATACCCGGTCATTACAAAGTAATAACCGAGCGCACTCGACACCTAATCCGGTATGCGGCCTGCAAGGCTTGCGCCTTACGATCCCCGAGCGTTACGACGCTCTACCTCCGGTGACATAAATATGAATCAGCCGAGTCCCGGAATAACCGGGATCCAGCTGACTGTTTGGCGGAGACGGAGGGATTCGAACCCTCGTCCCTCAAGGGGCATCATGATTTCGAGTCATGTCCGTTATGACCACTTCGATACGTCTCCATGTATGTTAACTCGGAAAACCGAGATTAACGCAAATATTCAGTTGTATTAGAATTCCTGTTAGAACTCACGGTGTGCCTGCGGCGGGCGAATGCCCGAAACCCGCACGGTTAAAGGCTTTTCGGAAGTTCTGCTTCCGTTAGTCGAGGGAGATTTCGAGTCATGTCCGTTATGACCACTTCGATACGTCTCCGAATTTAACTGTTTGCCGTAAAAACAAACAGTATTCATATTATATTGTTTTTTTACTTAAATGTCAAGTAAATTTTTGCAATAAATTCCGCAGAAATTTCAGTCCACAGATTTCATCGATTCCACCATATCCACCTTTTTAAGGCGCGGGGTCAGTGCCAAATTGACCGCCACGGTGAACACTGCTGTTATAACCGCCGCGAAAACAAAGGATTTCGGGTAAATCGTCCGCCCGAACATTATTGACTCCATTTCGGCGGTATAAACCACAAAGCGGCAGAGGAACACGCCCAGCACTAAACCGAACGCCGTGCCTATAAGGCTTAAAAGATAGGTTTCCCTGCAAACGTAAGAGTTTACCTCGCGGTCGAAAAAGCCTAAAACCTTTATTGTGGCAATTTCCTTGATTCTCTCGCTTATGTTTATATTTGTAAGGTTGTAAAGTACCACAAAGGCAAGCGTTCCCGCAGAGATTATAAGCACTAACACGATATAATTTATGCTGCTTATCATATTATCAAAGCTTTCAATAACAAAGGTGGAGAAGGATGCGGAAACAACGCCGTCGGTCGCTAAAATTTCCCGCGTCATATCATCCTGTTTGTCGGCTGAAACTCCCGATTTTATAAGCAATGTCGAATATGCGCAGTCTTTTCCGAAAAGCTCGGAATAGTATTCGGGGGTCATATAAACGTAGCTGTTAATATAATTTTCGCAAATTCCGTTTATTTTTGCCTCTGCCTTTTCGCCGTTTTTGGTTTTAAGTGTCACGGTATCGCCCTTTTTAATGCCGTGGGACGAAGCAAACTTCTCTGTTATTATCGCTCCGTCGTTTTGGAGTTCAAGCGTTTTTCCGCTTTTCCGCTCCCGCAGCTTAACGTAATCGGCAAAGCCCTCGGTCTTCTCGGGAACATAGAAGTTTATTTCAAGCTCTTTACCATCATGCAAAGCATAGCCTGTTTCGGAGTGAATTTCTGTAAAGCTTTCGGTATTTTTGCGGAAATAATCAAGCGCAGTATCATCGGCGGTGTCCGATAACAGCACAGTCAGGTCATACTGCTGAATATCCTCGTACTGTTTAGGCACAATATCGCCTATAGCGTCCTTAAGCCCAAAGCCGGTAAGCAGCAGCGCAGTACAGCCCGAAATGCCTATAACGGTCATAAACAGGCGTTTTTTATATCTGAACAGGTTGCGTGCCGTCACCTTGTGGGTGAATTTCATACGCCGCCATATAAAGCCCACGCGTTCAAGCAGTATTCTTTTGCCGCTTTTTGGGGCTTTAGGCAGCATAAGCGCGGCGGGGTTTTCGCGCAAAGCGGCAATTACCGCCCATAAAGTAGCTGCCAAAATGCAGATAACCGCGGCAATCAGCGCCCCTAAGGATATGGGCGCGTTAAAGCTTAAATGAATTTCGGGCAGGCGGTACATTATTCTGTAAACGTTTATTATAACGGTAGGGAAGAGGTACAGCCCTAATGCCAGCCCGAAAGCTCCGCCCGTAACCGCCGCAATGCCCGCGTAAAGCAAATATTTTGCGGCAATGGCGCGGGAGGAAAAGCCGAGAGCTTTAAGCGTTCCTATCTCGGTGCGCTCCTCGTCTACCATTCGGGTCATGGTGGTAAGCGCAACAAGCGCTGCCACCGCAAAAAAGAAGACAGGGAAGACCTTTGCTATGGAGTTTACTTTTTCGGCGTTTGCCTTTAGGGATACAAAGCTTACGTTGCTTTCGCGGTCGAGTATGTACCACTCGAGCTTTTTCACTTGTTCCTCGGCAGCGGAAATTATTTTATCTTCAAGCCCCATTGCCGCAGCCGCCTTGCCCTCGGGCGAGGATAGCGCAATATTCGTCGCTGTTTTTTTAAGCTCGTCATAGCGCGCATTTTCTCTTGTCTCGGCTGTTTTTTTCAAGGCGTCCCGGCCGTCGTCGCGCAAATCCTCATATTTCTTGTAAAAAGCGTTAAGCTCTTTTGCGCCCTTTAGAGTCAGGAAAATGTCGGTATAGTAATCGGTGTTAAAGGTATCGTACACGGTGTAGAGAACCACCGAAATTCTGCCGTTTGCTATATCGGTGCTTTCCTTTTCTATTGACATATACATAGGGCTTTCTACAACGCCCACAACCGTCAGCTCGTTTATAGAGAGAACGTCGGCATTGTCGGCGTGATACACCGTACCGAGTTTCGGCTGCTCCAAAAACGGATTGGGCACAAGGGCTAAGCATTCGCCTGCTTTTTCGGGGTATCTGCCGCTTTTAAGCTCGGTTTTATTAAGCTCACCCTCATTTTTTATGCTTTTGCTGTCATCAGCATATATACGTGCGGCGGTGCCGTCGCCGCTGTCAGTTTTAATAAGTATATCGGCAGTCTTGCAAAGCACCGCAGCCGATACGCTATCGGCGGCTTTCACCGCCTCTAAGTCACTTTCGGTCAGCCCGCCTGTCGATTTAATGTTTATATCCCAAAAATCGTTTTTATCGTAATAATCGTCTATTGTGGTGTAAAAATCAGGCGCGGTGGATAAAAGCCCCGCCAAAAAGCCCACGCCGAGCGCGGTTATGGCGAAAATTGCGGCGAAGCGCCCGAAGCTGCCGCCGATCTCCCGCCGTATGTGCTTTAAAAATGTTCTTTTCACTACCATTCTATCCTTTCGGCGGGCAGCGGTTCGGGATTAACGGAGTTTTCCGTAACCTTGCCGTTTTTAATTTTTATAACCCTGTCAGCCATGGCGCATATCGCCTGATTGTGGGTTATTATTATAACCGTTGTTCCGGTTGAGCGGCAGGTGTCATGCAAAAGCTTTAAGATCGCCTTGCCGGTGTTGTAATCAAGCGCGCCCGTGGGCTCATCGCACAGCAGAATTTTCGGGTTCTTGGCAAGTGCGCGCGCAATAGATACCCGCTGCTGCTCGCCGCCCGATAATTGCGCGGGGAAGTTGTTCATTCTGCCCTCAAGCCCCACGCTTTTAAGCACCTCGGCGGCGTCCAGCGGCTCGCGGCATATTTCTGACGCTAATTCCACATTTTCAAGCGCGGTAAGATTTTGCACCAAATTATAAAACTGGAAAACAAACCCTACGTCATAGCGACGGTACTCTGTAAGGCGGCGGGTATTAAATTCACTTACCTTTTCGCCGTCCAAAATTATTTCGCCGCTGTCGCACCTGTCCATACCGCCCAGCATATTAAGCACGGTGGTTTTTCCCGCGCCGCTCGGTCCAACAATTACCACAAGCTCGCCCTTTTCGGCGGTAAAGCTTATGCCGTCCGACGCGCGGGTTATATTATCACCGTTTTTATAAAATTTGCAAACGTTATCAAAGCATATATAACTCAAGGCTTAAAACGTCCTTTCCTTTATTTTACAAAATGATTTTAACACATATCAGAGCCGATTTTGAGTACAGATTATGAATTTTTTAAATTCGGTAAAATTTGCTTGCAATAAAAGGGAATATGGTATATAATATAAAACAATAGCTATTTGGAGGGCAAAAATAAATGAATTTTAATCCTATTACATTGGCGGACAGCGCCACACAGACCGCTGCAAACGGTCCGCAGAGCATAATTTTAATGGTAGTATGGCTTGCGGTTATTTTTGGCGCTATGTATTTTATTATGATACGTCCGCAGCGCAAAAAGCAAAAAGAAGAAAAGAAAATGCGCGATAATCTCCAGGTAGGGGATGAAATTGTTACTATCGGCGGAATTTACGGCAGAGTTATTTCTCTTAAAGAGGATACTATTGTAATTGAGTCCGCAAGCGACCACAGCAAGCTTACAATTGCTCGCTGGGCGTTACAGACGAATCTTACGGTTCATGACGATACCGTATCAAAGTAAGATGTAAAATGTAATAAGTTTTGTCCCTCCCGAATATAATTGTTCGGGAGGGAATTTTTATGAAAAAAGACCTTATAACGGAAAAGAGCGGGAAGATAGGTATTATAATAAAGGCGGCGCTTTTGTTTTTTGCAGTTTCGGCGGCGGCTGTAATACTTTTTGCGCTTGTAATGTATATTTTTGCATCGGGCTTTAAATATTCGGCGCTTTTCGCCACACTTTCGGCGGCTTTGGGTGCTTTTTCGGCGGCTTTTTATATTTCGGGGAAAAGCGGCAGCCGCGGCTGGCTTATAGGCGCGGCTGTAGGGGGAATTGTTTTTTGCCTTTTAACGCTTATATCGCTTATGGTAAACCGCGGGGGACTGACGCAGAACACGCTTTTCCGCCTTGCGATTATTATGCTGTCGTCAGTAATAGGCGGAATTTTGGGAGTAAACCGAAAATCGCAGCATAAATACATATAGTTGAGCGTGTCGAAAAACCGACACGCTCTTGGCGGGAATGCCGCTCGCAAAAATCAAAGATTTTTGGCTGCACTCTATCCCCGTCAATACCACCCCAGTGTTCTTGAAAAATAGCTTTTTAAGCTATTTTTCGCTTACAAGGTGTTTTTCCGCCGCACATGTCAGCGGAAAAACAGAGATGCGGCGTTCACGCCGCAGAAATAGAATTTGGGGTTTATTGACAGACTGTAAATATAATATTAGGAATGCGTAATGCGGAATTAAATGATTTTTTTATGCTTTGATTGTATATTGCGGTTAAAAAGCACCAAATATCATATATAGAAACAAAACCCTTGACAATACTGCCGCTTTGAATGTAAAATATATATTGATTGCAATGTTTATTGGTATCGGTAAGTGAGAGCCGATATTTTTATAAAGAAAAAAGAAAAATACGGAGGAAATCTATTTAATGAATGAAACAAATGAGAAAAAGAATGTAAGTAAGAGTACGGGAACAAGCGGAAGATACAGAAAGACCCCCGCCAAAAAGATGGCGGAAACTGCCAAGGCTGCGGGAAAGCCTGCGGCACAGAAGACTGCGCAAAAGCGCACGGGCACTGCTGCAAACAAAACAAGAAGCTACACACCCAGAAAAAACAGCAACACAAGAACTAAAAAGCCGCTTAAAATAATACCGCTCGGCGGTCTCGGAGAAATAGGTAAAAACATAACCCTTTATGAATATGATGGCGATATGTTCTTGGTGGACTGCGGAATGTCATTCCCCGATGAGGAAACCCCGGGTATTGATATTGTAATACCCGATTTTACCTATGTGCTTGAAAACAAGGATAAAATTAAGGGTATGGTAGTAACCCACGGGCACGAGGACCACATAGGCGCAATACCGTATTTGCTGCGCAATTTCAATGTGCCGATATACGCTACCCGCCTTACAATCGGTCTTATAGAGGGCAAGCTTAAGGAGCACCGCCTGTTAGCCAGTGCAAAGCTCAACACCGTAGCGCCGGGCGAGACGGTAAAGCTTGGGAAATTCTCTATTGAATTTATACACGTAAATCACTCGATTCCCGATTCGGTGGGCTTTGCCATAACCTGCGGCGCGGGTACGGTTGTTCAAACGGGCGACTTTAAAATAGACACCACCCCTATTGACGATTTTGTTATAGATATAGGCAGATTTTCGGAGCTCGGCAAGCGCGGTGTTTTAGCGCTTATGTCCGATTCCACAAACGCCGCAAGGCCGGGCTACACACCGTCCGAGCGCATTGTGGGCGAAACCTTTTCAAAATTTTTCAGCCAGGCGGGGGACAGCCGCATTATAGTTGCTACCTTCTCCTCCAACATTCACCGTATTCAGCAGATAATCGACGAAGCGGTACACTGCGGCAGAAAGGTTGCGGTTTCGGGCAGGAGTATGATAAATGTTGTAAGCGTTGCATCGGAGCTTGGTTACCTCAATGTGCCCGATAATGTGCTGGTTGATATTGATATGATAAAGAACTACCCGGCTAACGAAATGGTAATTGTTACAACGGGCAGTCAGGGCGAGCCTATGTCGGCGCTGCACCGCATAGCCTTTTCCGAGCACAGGCAGGTTGAAATTATACCGGGGGATATGATTATAATTTCGGCAAATCCCATTCCCGGTAATGAAAAGCTTGTTAATAAGGTTATAAACGAGCTTATGAAACGCGGCGCAAATGTGGTATATGAAAGAATGTACGACGTTCACGTATCGGGTCACGCCTGCCAGGAAGAATTAAAGCTTATGATGAGCATTATAAAGCCGAAATATTTTATTCCACTGCACGGCGAGCAGATGCACCTTGTAAAGCACGCGGGGCTTGCACGGCAAATGGGCATACCCGAGGATAATATTTTAATAGCCTCAAACGGCAGCGTTATTGAGGTATCGGATAAAGCTCTTAAATCCACCGAAACCGTTCAGGCGGGCAGAGTACTGGTTGACGGCCTCGGCGTGGGCGACGTGGGCAGCATTGTTCTGCGGGACAGAAAGCACTTGGCGGACGACGGTATTATAATAATCGCCGTATCGATAGACAGCGTTACCCACTCGATAATATCAGGCCCCGATGTGGTATCTCGCGGGTTTGTATATGTTAAGGAATCGGAAAAAATGATGAACGATATAAGTCACCTTGTGTGCGATACGGTTGAATACTCAATGTCTTCGGGTATTCGCGACTGGGCGACGGTCAAGACGAAAATCAAGGAGCGCGTATCGCGTTATGTAACCACCAAAACGCGCCGCACGCCTATGATTCTTCCCATAATAATGGAGGTTTAAAGCAAATGAAGGTTGTATTGTTACAAGATGTTAAGGGTCACGGTAAAAAGGGCGAGCTTTGCAATGTATCGGACGGCTACGCCCGCAATTTCCTTTTCCCGAAAAAATTGGCTGTAGAGGCGGATAACGCCGCTTTAAACGAGCTTAAAAACCGCGAGCAGGCAAAGGAACACCACCTTAAAGAAGAAATTGCCGCAGCAAACTCGCTTGCCGAAAAATTAAACGGTAAAACCGTTACGATAAAGGCAAAGGCGGGCTCAGGCGGCAGGCTTTTCGGCTCTGTTACCTCAAAGGAGATAGCGGCAGAAATTAAAAACGCTTTCGGCATTGAAATCGACCGCAAGAAAATGAACGTGGCGGATATAAAGGCTTTCGGCGAATATACTGCCGAAATTAAGCTGCACAAAGGCATTTCCGCAAAGCTGACGGTTAAGGTAACGGAGTAAAAAAAGATGGCTGAAGAAAAGCTTATCTACGACCTTGACGGGGCGCGGCTGCCTTATTCGGTTGAGGCGGAACAGGCGGTTTTGGGGTCTATAATTATAGACCCCAAGTGCCTGAACGACGTTGCGACATCTGTTAAAGCCGAATATTTCTATATTCCGCAGCACCGTGAAATATATTCGACCTTGGCTGAAATGTACGAGCTCAGCCAGACTATCGACTTTGTATCGCTGCTTGAAAAGCTGAAACGCGACGGTGTTTACGACGAGGCGGGCGGCAAAGCATATCTCACTCAATTGGTGCAAACCGTTCCGTCGGCGGCAAACGTGCTTACATACGTTGCAATTGTAAGGGAGCGCTATTACGCGCGCTCGCTTATGACGGCGGCACAGGATATTATAAAGGATATTAACGATAACACGCTTGATTCGGGGCGCTTGCTTGACAGTGCCGAGCAACGTATTTACGAGATCCGCCAGGGCAGGGAAATTACGGGTCTTACGCATATTAAAAGCGTTATTGAAAACGAGACATACGACCGTTTATCTAAAATGGCAGACCCCGAGACCCGCGCGGACTATATAGGCATACCCTGCGGCATAGGCGAGCTTGACAGGATGATAACCGGACTTAATAAATCCGACCTTATAATCCTCGGCGCGCGCCCGGGTATGGGTAAGACCTCATTTGCGCTTAATATTGTGCGAAACGTGGCAGTAAATACCGGCAGAACGGTCTGCTTTTTCTCGCTTGAGATGACCCGCGACCAGTTGGCGCAGCGTATGCTTTCAAGCGAGGCGGGAATAAAGAGCGAAAAGCTGCGCACGGGCGAGCTTGACGAGGATGAGTGGACAAGGCTGGCGCAGGCGGGCGACGCGCTTTCAAAGGCGGACATTTATTTTGACGAAACCTCTTCTATAACCGTGCCCGAAATGAAGGCGAAGCTGCGAAGAATGAAAAAGGTGGACCTTGTGGTTATTGACTATTTGGGTCTTATGCATTCCGCACGGCAGATAGATAACCGAGTGCAGGAAATTTCGGAAATCACCCGAAACCTTAAAATAATGGCTAAAGAGCTTAAAGTTCCCGTTATTGCCTGTGCGCAGCTTTCGCGCGGGACTGAGGCAAAGGGTAAATCGCACAAGCCCGCGCTTTCCGATTTGAGAGATTCGGGCTCTATTGAGCAGGACGCGGATATAGTGCTTTTCCTCTACCGCGACGCATATTACGACAGTGAAAAGGGCGCGGACGAGGATTTGAGCGACCAGACAAAATCGGAATGTATTGTGGCTAAAAACCGTCACGGCGAAATAGGCACAATACCCCTGCACTGGGACGGTCAGTTTACAAGGTTTACTTCTGTGGATGTGTTCAGATAATGGAAGAAAAGGTTTTAAGCGCCGTAAAGCGCTTTTCGCTGCTCTCGGGTGGGGAAAAGGTTACGGTGGCGCTTTCGGGCGGGGCGGACTCGGTATCGCTTTTGTTCGCGCTGCTGCGGCTGCAAAAAAAGCTTGATATTACCGTTTCGGCGGCGCATTTCAACCATATGATACGCGGCGCGGAGGCGGAAAGGGACGAGGCTTTCGCACGAAATCTTTGCGAAAAACTCGGCGTTCCGTTTACAGCGGGGCGGGGAGACGTTCTGCTGTATGCGGTGGAAAACCGAATAAGCGAGGAAACCGCAGCGCGGGAAATGAGATATGCGTTTTTGGAAAAAACGGACGGGCTTGTTGCCACGGCGCACACCGCAAGCGATAATTTTGAAACCGTGCTTTTCAATTTGACGCGCGGCGCGGCTCTCGGCGGGCTTTGCGGCATACCGCCCAAAAGAGGTAAATTTATTCGCCCGCTGCTTTTTTGCACAAGGGAAGACGTGGAAAAATATTGCCGAGAAAATCACCTTGATTTTATTACCGACAGCACCAATTTATCAGATGATTACACGCGGAATAAGATAAGGCATAACGTAATACCTGTTTTAAAGGAGATAAATCCGTCAGCCGAAACGGCAGTTATGCGCACGGTTTTATCGCTTACGGAAGTTAACGACTTTATAACGGGTGTTGCCGATAAATTTTTATCGGAGAATGTAAGAGCGGACGGGCTGTGCGTTACTTCGCTGCCGCACCCCGCAGCCGCAAAGGCGGCAATAAGGCGGTTTACCGAAATACAGGCGGGCTTTCAGCCCGATAACGCACATACCGACGCGCTTTATTATACCGCAGTAAACGGCGGGCGGACAAGCTTGCCCGGAAATTTTGAGGGCATTTGCAAAAACGGTATATTAAAAATTGAAAAAGCTGACGGCGGAAAGGGCAAAAAATACCTGTTTCGCGTTAAAACCGAGCGGCGAATTAACGATTTATTTACAAAAAACGAAAAAGTTAATAATTTGTTATTAAAAAATTCGCTTGCCTGTGATAAAATTATAGGAAAATCGGTATTGAGAACAAGGCAGCCGGGCGACAGCATAAGGCTTGCGGGGCGCGGGTGTACCAAAACTCTCAAAAAGCTTTTTTGCGAGCTTGGCATTCCTCAGGATATGCGGGCGTATATTCCTGTAATAGCCGATGATAAGGGAGTTATTTGGATATACGGAGTAGGAGTTGCCGACAGATGCGCGGTTACGAAAAAAACAAAGGAAATTACGGTTATTACCGCCTCGGCGGTGCAAAATATTACGGACTAAGGGGTTGAACGAATTGTCGCTTGACAAGGATGTTGAAAAAATTTTGGTAACAGAGGAAGAGATAAAAGAAATTTGCAAGCGTTTGGGCGAGCAGATTTCAAAGGATTACGAGGGTAAGCGCCTGCTGCTTGTAAGCGTGCTTAAAGGCGCGGTTGTGTTTATGGCGGACTTAATGCGCTCGATAACCTGTGATTGTCAAATCGATTTTATGGCGGTATCCTCTTACAGCGGTACAAAGACCACGGGCGTTGTAAAGTTCAAAAAAGATCTTGACATTGACCCGGACGGCTGCGATATACTGCTGGTTGAGGATATTCTCGATTCGGGCGTAACGCTTGCTTACCTTAAAAATGTTTTGATGGACAGGAACGCCGCAAGCATTAAGGTGTGCGCGTTTTTGGATAAGCCCGCAAACCGCCGCGCGGATATTCAGGCGGACTATGTGGGCAAGGTAATACCGGATGAATTTGTAATCGGCTACGGGCTTGATTACAATGAAAAATACAGAAATTTGCCTTATGTCGGGGTACTTTCTTCTAAGGTTTACGCCGACAAATAGGAAAGGAGCTTTAACCCTTGAACAAGAATTTGAAAAATGTGCTTTTGTTTATAGGAATCCCCATTGCGTTTATAATCGCGGTGCTTTCGGTCTCTTATCTTTCAAAAACCACGGTCGAAACAAAGTATTACGAGATTGTTGAATTGGTAACGGAAAATAAAGTTTCCGAGTTCAGCCTTAATCTACACAGCGGTCAGCTTATCTACACAAAGCGCGACGACGGCAAAAGCTACCGTTATACGGTTGCCGACCCCTCGATATTTTATAACGACGTCAACGATTTTGTGCTGAAAAACAACACCGAAAACAGCGGAACGGATAAAATAATCAAGTACGATTATAAATCGGGCGGCGAGACCGCATGGATTATGAATCTGCTGCCGACCCTTATAACCGTAGGCGTTATGGTTGTATTCTGGGTATTTATTATGAAGCGTATGAACGCCTCTATGGGTACTGATAAAACCATGGGCTTCGGCAAAGCAAAGGTGCGCAAGGACGACGGCAAGCGCAAAACCACCTTTGCCGATGTTGCGGGAGCAGACGAGGAAAAGGAAGAAATGGCTGAAATAGTCGATTTCCTTAAAGACCCGAAGAAATATAACGAATTGGGCGCTAAAATACCCAAGGGCGTTTTGCTTGTAGGCCCTCCCGGAACGGGTAAAACCTTGCTTGCGCGCGCGGTTGCGGGCGAGGCGGGAGTTCCTTTCTTCTCAATTTCGGGTTCTGATTTCGTTGAAATGTTTGTAGGCGTGGGCGCATCGCGTGTGCGCGACCTTTTCGGCGAGGCAAAGCGCGAAGCACCGGCTATTATATTTATAGATGAAATTGACGCGGTGGGTCGTCAGCGCGGCGCGGGTCTCGGCGGCGGTCATGACGAGCGCGAGCAGACATTAAACCAGCTGCTTGTTGAAATGGACGGTTTCGGCGCTAACGAGGGCGTTATAGTAATGGCGGCGACCAATCGCCCCGATATTTTGGATAAAGCGCTTTTGCGCCCGGGTCGTTTCGACCGTCAAATAACCGTAAACTACCCCGACGTTAAGGGCAGAGAGGAAATACTTAAGGTTCATTCAAGAGGAAAGCCGCTCGGTCCTGATGTAAACCTTGCCACCATAGCAAAGTCGACCTCGGGCTTTACGGGCGCAGATCTTGCAAACCTGCTTAACGAAGCGGCGCTGCTTGCGGTTCGCCACGGTAAAAAGGCGATTACACAGCAGGAAATTGAAGAGGCCACCATTAAGGTTGTTATGGGTGCAGAGAAAAAATCGCACATTGTATCTGATAAGGATAAAAAGGTTACCGCATATCACGAGGCAGGGCACGCGATCGTTTCCTACTTCTTGCCGACGCAAGACCCCGTACACCAGATTTCCATTATTCAGCGCGGTATGGCTGCAGGTTATACAATGTATCTGCCGGTTGACGAAAAGGGTCATACCTCTAAAAAGCAGCTTGCAGAGCAGATTTGCTCTTTGCTCGGCGGCAGAGCGGCAGAGCAGCTTACACAGGATGACGTTTGCACGGGCGCTTCCAACGATATTGAGCGCGCAACCGCCCTTGCAAGGCAGATGGTTACCAAGTTCGGTATGAGCGATAAATTGGGTCTTGTAACCTACGGTCATGACGATAACGAAGTGTTCTTAGGCCGCGATTTCTCTTCGACCCCCAACTATTCCGAAAAGACCGCAGCGGTTATCGACGAAGAGATAGAGGCTGTGGTAATGAAGCAGTACGCAAAGGCTTTGGAGCTTTTGAACGGCGCTATGCCGAAGCTCCACGAGGTTGCAAAGGTTTTGTTTGAGAAAGAAAAGATCTCGGGCGACGAATTCAGAGCAATAATGGAGCAGTAATGCAAAACGAGCAGAAACCGAAATAAAGGTTTCTGCTCGTTTTTTTATGCCTTTATGTATAATCAGTCTGCCACAGCAGAGTTAAGGTCTTTATATGTTTTAATTATAACGGCAAGTGAGAAAAATGCGGTCAATATATCTGCGGCGGGCATGGAATACAGCACGCCGTCAAGCCCGAAAAACACGGGCAATATAACCGAAAGCCCAACGCCGAAAACTATTTCGCGTATTACGGAAAGCAGAGTAGAGGCAACAGCCTTTCCCATTGCCTGCAAAAATATAAACGCCGCTTTGTTAACGCAGGCAAAAACTATCATACAAAGGTAAATGCGAAAGGATTTTACGGCGAAATCGGTATAATATGCGCTTTCGTTTGCCGCACCGAAAATTTGTATAAGCCCGCGCGGAAAT
This sequence comes from uncultured Eubacteriales bacterium, assembly GCA_934486705.1. Taxonomy (GTDB): domain Bacteria; phylum Bacillota; class Clostridia; order Oscillospirales; family Acutalibacteraceae; genus UBA737. Next base: position 20,787 of record CAKSQS010000022.1, on the reverse strand, counting down.
ATTTCAATTATTAAAAGCGCGGCAAACCCGACTGCGGCCTCCGCAAAGAGCAATTTTGCAAAAAGCTGCCGCACTCTGCCTTTAAGCCCCGCGCCCATATTGTAGCCGACTATCGGTATGCACCCCGCAGCCATACCTACAACTACGGAAATCACTATCTGGAATACCTTCATAACTATTCCGAGCACCGCCATAGGAATTTGCGCATATATTGTCTGCCCGAAAACGGGGTCAAGCGCGCCGTACTTTCTTACCATATTGTTTATTGCAACCATTGCCGCCACTAAAGATATTTGCGATAAAAAGCTGCACATTCCAAGTGATAAGGTCTCTTTTATTATACTGCGGGATAGGCGAAAATCTTTATACGAAAGCTTTATAATTTTCATATTGCAAAGATAATATACGGCTGCCGCGGCGGTTATTATTTGCCCGATAACCGTGGCAATTGCTGCGCCCGTCATACCCATTCGGCAGCCGAAAATAAATATCGGGTCTAAAATTATGTTGGCAACCGCGCCCGCAAGGGTTGAAAACATTGCGAATTTTGGGCTGCCGTCCGCTCGGATGACAGGGTTCATTGCCTGACCGAATACGTAAAACGGCAAGCCTAACGTTATCCAAAAAAAGTATTCTTTTGAATAGGCGTAGGTCTCTTTATTTACCGTTCCGCCGAAAACGGTTATTATGCCGTTGGAACAGGCAAGGTATATAACTGTAAGTATTATACCTGACAGCACCGATAAAACAACCGAATTGCACACGCTTTTTGCGGCGTTGCCGCCGCAGCCCTTGCCGAGCGCAATACTTGAAAAGGCGCAGCAGCCGTCGCCTATCATAACAGCTATTGCAAGGGCTATTACCGTAAGCGGAAATACCACCGTGTTTGCTGCGTTGCCGTATGAGCCCAAATAATCGGCATTGGCAATAAATATCTGATCCACAATATTATAAAGCGCACCGACCAACAGCGAAATAATACAGGGCAGCGAATATTTCAGCATAAGCTTTTCCGTTTTTTCGCTTGAAAGATAAGAATTGTTCTGTTCGTTTTCCATTTTTTTGCTCCTTACGCCGCCGCACGAAAAAACACGCGCCCGAAAGCGCGTGAAAGTAAAAAAACGACACGGTACTTCGGGGCTGCTCTGCGTTTCGTATCAGGAAAAAAGAGCTTCCGTGTATCGTGTCGACAGTCTGTTAAATTTTTATATATTATACCGCAGGTTTTCCCGTTTGTCAAACAAAAAAAGTTTGCGGTAAATTACCTTATCTTATTCCAAAGCTTATAATAAGCGCCTTTTTCGGCAAGCAGTTCTTCGTGAGTGCCGCTTTCCTCTATACCGTCAGCTCCCAGCACCACAATGCGGTCGTAATCCTTTACGGTTGTAAGGCGGTGGGCAATGGTGAGCGTGGTGCGGTTGTGCGCCAATTTCTCAAGGCTTTCGCTTACCAAAATTTCGCCTTCATTATCAAGCGCGCTTGTAGCCTCGTCAAGTATAAGCACGGGCGGATTTTTAAGGAACACGCGCGCTATTGAAATGCGCTGCTTTTGCCCGCCCGAAAGCTTTACTCCGCGCTCGCCGACATACGTATTGTATCCGTCGGGCAGGCGGGATATAAATTCATCAGCCCCTGCAAGCAGTGCGGCGTTTTTAATTTCTTCGTCGGTCGCGTTTTCCTTCCCGTAGGCAATATTTTCCTTTACCGTGCCGCTGAAAAGGTAAACATCCTGTTGCACAATACCTATAGCGCCGCGGAGGCTTGAAAGGGTCACGTCGCGCACGTCCTGACCGTCAATTAAAACCGCGCCGCCGGTAACATCCATAAAGCGGGGCACAAGGCTGCAAAGGGTGGTTTTGCCGCCGCCCGAAGTGCCTACAAGCGCTAATCTTTCGCCCGCCGCTATTTTAAGGTTCAAATGCTTTAGCACCTTTTCGCTGTCTGTTTCGTAATTAAAGCTTACATCGCGAAATTCAATTTCACCATTTTTGCATTCAAGCGCCGCGGCATTAGGCTTTTCGGTTATTTCTATCGGCGCGTCCATTATCTCGAAAAAGCGCTCAATGCCCGTCATACCGCGCTGGAATTGCTCGGCAAACTCAACAATTCTGCGAATTGTGGCAATGAGTGTGGAAACGTAAAGCACATAGGCTACAAGGTCGCCGGGGGTTATTCCGCCGTAAATTACGAAAAGCCCGCCGCCCAAAATTACAACAATATACATAAGCCCGTCAAACAGGTGGGTAGAGGCGGAAAACTGCGCCATAATTTTATATGTGGCTTTTTTAATACTCTTGAATTTTTCGTTGCCCGCGTTGAACTTTTCCTGCTCGGCTTTTTCCGCCGAAAATGCCTTAACTACCCGTTCGCCGAGAAGACTGTCCTCAATTTGCGCGTTTAACTCGCCTATCTGCACCCGCTGATTTTTAAATGCGGCGCGCATTTTTTTATTAAGATAAACCGATACGACTACCATTAACGGCACGCAGAGGAAAATTATAAGGGTAAGCGGTATATTATAGGTGCAAAGCACGGTAAAGCTTACCGCAATTTTAAGAAAGGCTATAAAAAATTCCTCTGGGCAGTGGTGCGAAAATTCCGTCACTTCAAAAAGGTCGTTTGTAATTCTGCCCATTATCTGACCTATTTTGGTATTTGAATAATAGTTGTGCCCGAGCTTTTGCAGGTGGGCAAAGGCGTCGCGCCGCATGGCGGTTTCTATGTAAACGCCCATAACGTGCCCCATATCCGCCATATAATACTGCGCGGCGGCGTCTATAAGCCTTAATATTAAGTAAAGCCCGCTCATTTTAAGCACAAGGCTTACCGTCAAAGCCGAAATATCGTTTACCGCCGTGTTGGTTATGGTTCGCAGAATAAGCGGCAAAACCAGGTCGCAAACGCAGGTGAGCGACGCGCAGAAAAGGTCAAGCGCTATTGTGCCCTTATATGCCAAAAGGTAGGGTAAAAATCTTTTAAAAAGCCCTTTTTTGTTGTTTTTCATACTCTCTCTGCCTTTTTAATTGATGTCAAAATATTGTAACATATACGATTTTTATTTGCAACAAAAAATTTACAATTTTCCGTTGTTGTAATTTATACTTAAATGTTATATAATTATATGATAGTAATTTGCGGAGGATAGAAAAAGCAATGGATTTACAAAACACCGCAACAGAGTTATTTTTAGGTATTGATATAGGCTCTACCACGGCAAAAATCGTTTTGAGAAATAAAGACGAAATACTCCTTGAACGCTACGAACGTCATTTTTCGCAGGTGCGCGAAAAAACGGCGGAGCTTTTGCGCCTTGCAAAGGAAATTGCGGGCGATAAAACGGTAAAAGCGGCAATATCGGGCTCGGCTGGCTTAGGGCTTGCGGAGGCTGCGCACATACCCTTTGTGCAGGAAGTTTTCGCCACGGCGCAGGTGGTAAAGCTGCGCGAACCCGATACCTCCTGCGTTATAGAGCTTGGCGGCGAGGACGCGAAGATAATCTTCTTTAAGGGCGGCATAGACGAGCGGATGAACGGCAGCTGCGCGGGCGGTACAGGCGCGTTTATTGACCAAATGGCGACCCTGCTTAACATAACGGTTGACGAACTTGATAAGCTAAGCCTTAATGCGGGCAGGCTGTACCCCATAGCCTCGCGCTGCGGCGTTTTTGCAAAGACGGATATTCAGCCGCTTTTAAATCAAGGCGCGCGCAAAGAGGACGTTGCGGCAAGTATTTATCAGGCGGTGGTAAACCAGACTATTGCGGGGCTGGCGCAAGGCAGAAAAATTGATGGCAAGGTGTTATTCCTCGGCGGTCCGCTTTATTATTGCAAGGGGCTTCGCACAAGGTTTAAGGAAACCCTTAAATTAGACGACGAACACGCGGTATTTCCTGAATACGCGCGGTTTGCCGTGGCGCTCGGCACTTCTTACTACGCAGAGCAGCAGCCCGAAATATTTACCGCAGATAAGCTTTTAAGCCTTGTTGAAAACGCGGCGAATGTATCAACTGGCAAGGGACGGTTAAAGCCGCTTTTCAGAAATGAAGAAGAATACAGCGAGTTTAAACACCGCCACGCCGCTTCGTCGGTTAAAAACGCGGATATTGAAAAATACAGCGGCAAAGCATACCTCGGCATTGACTGCGGTTCTACCACCACAAAGCTGTGTCTGCTTGATGAAAATAACGAGATACTCTATTCATACTACGCGTCAAACCAAGGCAACCCCGTTGAAATTGTGCGCGAGCAGCTGACCGAAATTTACGAAAAGTGCGGCGACCGCATAATTATTGCAGGCTCGTCGGTAACGGGCTACGGCGAGGAGCTTATAAAGCACGCCTTTTCGGTTGATTTGGGGCTTGTTGAAACCATTGCGCACTACACCGCCGCAAAGTATTTTGAGCCAGATGTGGGCTTTATACTTGATATCGGCGGGCAGGATATTAAGTGCTTTAAAATACGCAACGGCGCTATCGACAGCATAATGTTGAACGAGGCGTGCTCATCGGGCTGCGGTTCGTTTCTTGAAACCTTTGCAAAGGCTATGGGCTACACAATAGCTGATTTTGCCGCAAAGGGGTTAGAGGGAAAAGCGCCCGTTGACCTCGGCAGCCGCTGCACGGTGTTTATGAACTCATCCGTTAAGCAATCGCAAAAGGACGGCGCAACGGTTGAGGATATATCGGCAGGACTTTCAATAAGCGTTGTTAAAAACGCGCTTTACAAGGTTATTCGTGCGTCATCCGCCGCAGAACTCGGCGAAAAAATAGTGGTTCAGGGCGGCACGTTTTATAACGACGCGGTTTTACGCGCATTTGAAAGGGAAATAGGGCATAACGTTATCCGCCCCTCAATAGCGGGGCTTATGGGTGCTTACGGCGCGGCGCTTTATTCAAAAAAATGCGAAAAATCGGGCATTATTTCGCCCGAGGCTTTAAAAAGCTTTACCCACACGGCAAAGTCGGCGGTATGTCAGGGCTGCACGAATCATTGCAGGCTTACGGTGAACTCATTCGGTGACGGCAAGAAGTTTATTTCGGGCAACCAGTGCGAAAAGGGGCTCGGAAAAGCAACGGCGGGCGAGCAGCTGCCGAATCTTTATGAATTTAAGCGGAATTACCTAACACACCTTAAATCCGAAGAGGGGAAACGCGGCACGGTGGGTATGCCGTTAGCACTCGGTATGTACGAGCTTTTGCCGCTTTGGCACGCGGTGTTTACAAAACTCGGGTTTAATGTAAAAGTATCGCCCATGTCCACCCGCCGCATTTACGAAAAGGGGCAGTTTTCTATTCCGTCCGACACGGCGTGCTACCCCGCAAAGATAATGCACGGGCATATTGAAACGCTGATATCGGACGGTGTGGACGCGATTTTCTATCCCTGCCTTACCTACAATATGGACGAAAAAATGACTGATAATCACTACAACTGTCCCGTTGTAGCCTATTATTCCGAGCTTTTAAACGGCAATGTTGAGGAGCTTAAAAAGGTTAAATTTTTATACCCCTACCTTAATATTAACAGTAAAAAAGAGCTTGCAAAGGAGCTGTACAATTACCTCGGTAAATTTTATGAGGGAATAACAAAATCGGAAGTTAAAGCGGCGGTAGAATACGGGCTTACGCGCTATGCCGAATATATGAACGCCGTAAGGGAAGAGGGCGCGCAGGCGCTTAAATTCGCGCGGGAAAACAACAAGCGCATTATGATTTTGGCGGGCAGACCCTACCATATAGACGCGGAAATAGGGCACGGCATTGATAAACTTGCCAATACCCTCGGCTTTGTTGTAGTGAGTGAGGACAGCGTTTTCAGCCTTGCAGAGCCTTTCACGGTAAAGGTACTAAACCAGTGGACATACCACGCGCGGCTTTACCGCGCGGCGCGCTACGCCGCAGAGCATAAGGACGCCGAGCTTGTGCAGTTAGTGTCATTCGGGTGCGGGGTGGACGCCATTACAACAGACGAGGTGCGCGAAATTTTAGAGAGCCGCGGCAAATTTTACACCCAAATAAAAATTGACGAGATAACCAACCTCGGCGCGGTAAAAATAAGGCTGCGCTCGCTTATAGGCGCGCTTAACGAAAGGAGTGACGGCAGTGGAAGAGCGTAAGTACATACCCTTTACCGAAGAAATGCGCAAGGAGTACACAATACTTGTGCCCAATATGCTGCCGCGCCACTTTAAAATATTTTTAAAAATATTTGAAGATTACGGCTACAAAATGGAGCTGCTTGAAACCTCGGGTCACAGAATTATAGAAACGGGGCTTAAATATGTGCATAACGACACCTGCTATCCCGCAATTTTGGTAATAGGGCAGTTTATTGACGCGCTAAACTCGGGTAAATACGACCCGCACAAAACCGCGCTCATACTTTTCCAAACTGGCGGCGGCTGCCGTGCCTCAAACTATATTTTCCTTTTAAGAAAAGCGCTTGAGCGCGCGGGCTACGGCTATATACCCGTTATATCCTTAAACCTTGCGGGGCTTGAAAATCACCCCGGCTTTAAGCTGACCGTGCCTATGCTGCACAGGCTGTTTTACGGCATAATTTACGGGGATATGCTTTTAAGCCTTGTAAACCAGTGCAAGCCGTATGAGAAAAACAAGGGGCAAACAGAGCAGTTAGCAGACGAGCTGACCGCGCTTCTTGCAAACAAAATGCAGACAGAGGGAATATCCTTTAAAAAGGTTAAGCAAAACTGCAAAATGATACTTTCCCGCTTTGCGGAAATACCGCGCGAAAACGAGGAAAAGGTAAAAGTAGGCGTAGTGGGGGAGATATATGTAAAATATTCCCCGCTCGGTAATAATAATTTGGAACAGTTTTTAATTGACGAGGGCGCAGAGGTTGTTGTGCCGGGGCTGCTTGACTTTTTTATGTACTGCATAGTTTCAAATATTTCGGATATTGAGCTTTACGGTTTACATAAAATCAGAAGGCCCGTGCTGAATTTCGTATTCAATTACCTGCAAAAGCAGCAGAACGAAATAATTGAGCTAATGAAATCCGACGGCAATTTCACCCCGCCCACGCATATTGCGCATACCATGGATTTAATAAAGGATTTTATGGGCTTCGGCACAAAAATGGGCGAGGGCTGGTTACTGCCCGCCGAAATGTTGGAATTAAACGATGAGGGCGTGCACAATATAGTTTGCACCCAGCCTTTCGGCTGCCTGCCCAACCACATATGCGGCAAGGGTATGATGAAACCGCTTAAAGAGAAAAACCCCGATATGAATATTGTGGCAATTGACTACGATTCGGGCGCATCAAAGGTCAATCAGGAAAACCGAATAAAGCTTATGCTTGCAAACGCGCGGGCGGATTTAGCCGAGAAAAACCGCGAAAATAATATTAAGACGGAGGAAAAAGCATATGCCGAGGCTTAATATTGTTATGGTAGAGCCCGAAATTCCGCAAAACACAGGCAACGTGGCGCGCACCTGCGCCGCCACGGGGGCAAGGCTGCACCTTGTAGGACCTATGGGTTTTACAATAGATGATAAAAAACTGAAACGCGCGGGGCTTGATTACTGGAAATACCTTGATATTACCTATTATGACAGCCTTTCGGAGTTTTTTGAAAAAAACGACGGCGCTTATTATTATTTCACCACCAAGGGCAGGCAAACTCATTCGGATGTTGCTTACCCCGATAACTGCTACCTTTTATTCGGCAAGGAAACAAAGGGTCTGCCCGAAGAACTGCTTATAAAAAATCCCGAACGCTGCGTGCGCATACCCATGCAGGGCGAAATACGCAGCTTAAACCTTTCAAACTCGGTTGCAATTGCGGTTTACGAGGCTTTGCGGCAGTGGAATTACCCCGAACTCAGTAATTTCGGTCAGCTGCACAATTATAAATGGGAAGATATAGGCTAAATTTTACGGCGCGGGATAAAATAAATATTGAAAAATCAGAAAAATGTGGTAAAATAGAATTGTAAAAATTTTAACAATGTTTTACACATGTTTGAAAGGATGTTTTTAAATGAACGCTCTTAACAAAAAAACCGTTGACGACATTAACGTAAAAGGTCAAAAGGTTCTTGTCCGCTGCGATTTTAACGTACCGCTTAAAAACGGCGTTATTACCGACGAAAATCGTATAATTGCGGCTCTGCCCACAATTAAAAAGCTTATTGCCGACGGTGGCAGAGTTATTCTTTGCTCCCACCTCGGTAAGCCAAAGGGCGAGCCTAAGCCGGAGCTTTCTTTGGCTCCCGTTGCAAAGCGCTTATCCGAGCTGCTCGGCAAAGAGGTTGTTTTCGCCGCTGACGATAACGTTGTAGGCGAAAATGCAAAGGCTGCGGTTTCCGCTATGAAAGACGGCGATGTTGTACTTTTACAGAACACACGCTACCGCGCGGAAGAGACCAAGAACGGCGAAGAGTTCTCAAAGGAGCTCGGCTCTTTAGCAGATATTTTTGTTAACGACGCGTTCGGCACTGCACACAGAGCGCATTGCTCAACCGTAGGCGTTGTTTCCTATGTGAAAGAGGCCGTTGCGGGCTACCTTATAGGCAAAGAGCTTAAGTACCTCGGTGACGCGGTTGAAAACCCGGTTCGCCCGTTTGTTACCATTCTCGGCGGCGCTAAGGTTGCCGATAAGCTTTCGGTTATTGAAAACCTGCTCAATAAGGCTGATACCCTTATTATAGGCGGCGGTATGGCTTACACCTTCTTAGCCGCTAAGGGCTACGGCGTAGGTAAATCACTGCTTGATACCGAGAAGATTGACTACTGCCGCGATATGCTTAAAAAAGCCGACGAAAAGGGCGTTAAAATTCTTCTGCCGGTTGACTGCAATATAGCCGATCATTTCCCGGATCCGATTGACGCGCCGATTGAGGTTAAAACCGTTGACGCCGATAAGATCCCTGCCGATTACGAGGGTCTTGATATAGGACCGAAGACAGCGGAGCTTTTCGCAAACGAAGTAAAGAACGCTAAGACCGTTGTTTGGAACGGACCTATGGGTGTATTTGAAAACCCGACCCTTGCGGCAGGCACTATTGCCGTTGCTAAGAGCCTTGCCGAGACTGACGCTGTAACAATTATAGGCGGCGGCGACTCTGCGGCAGCCGTTAACACGCTCGGCTACGGCGATAAAATGACCCACATTTCCACAGGTGGCGGCGCTTCGCTTGAATTCCTTGAGGGTAAAGAGCTGCCAGGCATTGCCGCACTTAACGATAAATAATTAACTTTATTTCAAGGCTTGCCCGGTGCAAGCCTTGAAGTGTGTAATATAAAAGGAGAGTTTTTAAAATGGATAAAGCAAAAAGAGCCGCAGTAATTGCCGGCAACTGGAAAATGAACAAGACCCCCGCAGAGACTACCGCGCTTATAAACGAAATGAAGCCGCTTGTAGCCGATGCTGACTGCAAGGTAGTGCTTTGCGTGCCCTTCGTTGATATTGCCGCAGCTGTTGCCGCAGCCGAGGGTTCAAACATTGAAATAGGCGCTGAAAACGTTCACTTTAAGGAAAGCGGAGCTTACACGGGCGAGGTTTCAGCCAAAATGTTGGTTGAAAGCGGCGTAAAATACGTTGTTGTAGGTCACAGCGAGAGAAGACAGTATTTCGGCGAGACCGACCAGACCGTAAATCTTCGCACCTTAGCTGCCGTAAATGCAGGTCTTACCGCTATTGTTTGCGTGGGCGAGACCCTTGAGCAGAGAGAACTCGGCTACACCGAAACACTGCTTAAATTCCAGACCAAAATGGCGCTTACCAATATTTCAAAGGAGCAGCTTAAGAATATTATTATAGCTTACGAGCCTGTTTGGGCTATAGGCACGGGCGTTACCGCCACCGCCGAGCAGGCAGACGAGGGCAACGGCTATGTTCGCGCTGCTATTGCCGAGGTTTACGGCGAGGACGCGGCAAACTCTGTTACCATTCAGTACGGCGGCTCTATGAACGCCAAAAATTGCGACGAACTGGTTGCCAAGACTAATGTTGACGGCGGACTTATAGGCGGCGCATCCTTAAAGGCTGAGGATTTCTCGGTAATCGTTAAGGCGGCAAGCAAATAATTTTTTAGGAGCAAAGCAAATGAAAAAACCCGTTGTTTTAACTATAATGGACGGTTTCGGCATAAACCCCGAAGTAAAGGGCAATGCCATAAAAGCCGCCAAGACCCCGCGGCTTGATAAAATTTTCGCCGAGTGGTCCACCACGCAGATAGGCGCCTCGGGTATGGATGTAGGTCTTCCCGACGGTCAGATGGGCAACAGCGAAGTAGGTCACACCAATATCGGCGCGGGCAGAATTGTTTATCAGGAATTGACCCGCATTACAAAGTCGATTAAGGACGGCGACTTTTTTGAAAACAAGGCGTTTTCGGACGCGATTGAAAACTGCAAAAAGAACGACAGCGCGCTGCACTTAATGGGGCTTTTATCAGACGGCGGCGTTCACAGCCATATTGAGCACCTTTACGGGCTTTTGGAGCTTGCAAAGAAAAGCGGGCTCACCCGTGTTTATGTTCACGCACTGCTTGACGGCCGCGACGTACCCCCCGCAAGCGCCGCGGATTACATCGATACCTTAAACGCTAAGCTGAAAGAAATAGGCGTTGGCAAGCTTGCCACGGTAATGGGCAGATTTTACGGAATGGACCGCGATAACCGCTGGGAGCGCGTAGGCAAGGCGTATGCCGCGCTGGTTTACGGCGAGGGCGTTCAGGCTGACAACGCGGCTGCGGCTGTTCGTAAATCCTACACCGAAATTGACGAAGAGGGCAAGCACATTACCGATGAATTTGTGCTCCCGACCGTAATTTCGGGCACAGAAAGAATTAAAACGGGCGACAGCGTTATATTCTTCAATTTCCGCCCCGACAGAGCAAGAGAAATCACCCGCACTTTTGTTGACGACGATTTTGCGGGCTTTGAGCGCAAGGGCGGCAGACAAAAGGTATTTTACGTTTGTATGACCCAGTATGACGCATCTATGCCGAACGTTGAGGTTGCCTTTAAGCCCGAGGAGCTTAACAACACCTTAGGCGAGTTTTTGGCAAACAACGGTATGACCCAGCTGCGCATTGCCGAGACCGAAAAATACGCGCATGTAACCTTCTTCTTTAACGGCGGCAGAGAGGTCAAGTTTGAGGGTGAGGACAGAATATTGGTAGCCTCCCCCAAGGTTGCTACCTATGATTTACAGCCCGAAATGAGCGCAAACGAGGTTTGTGATAAGGTTTGCGGTGCTATTGAATCGGGTAAGTACGATGTTGTAATACTCAACTTTGCAAACTGCGATATGGTAGGTCACACAGGCGTGTTTGAGGCAGCTGAAAAGGCGGTTGAAACGGTTGATACCTGCGTTGGCAGAGTAGAGGACAGCACCCTTAAAATGGGCGGCGTAATGCTGCTTACCGCCGACCACGGCAACGCCGACCGTATGCTTGCAGAAGACGGCACTCCCTTTACCGCGCACACAACGAACCCTGTACCGTTTGCGGTAATAGGCAAGCAGTGCGAGCTGCGCGAGGGCGGCAGGCTTTGCGATATTTCACCGACTATTATTAAGCTTTTGGGTCTCACACAGCCTAAGGAAATGACGGGTGAATCCATAATAAAATAATTATTTTCCGAGCCGCGGATATTTTTATCTGCGGCTTGAATTTTATGCTTATGCAATTATAATATTTGCTTTTTAGAAATTTTTGTGGTAAAATACTTTCATATTGGGGAGGGATTGCCTGTGAGAGAGAAAAAACGCGGTATAAGAATACAAACGAGAATTATAGTATCCGCGCTTTTATTACTTATTCAGCTCGGATTTTTGTTTTTTGTACTTCACGATGTTAGCCAAAAATCCGCTGTAATTTATCAGCTTTCGCAAATTGCCGGCGTTATAACGGTTATTTTTATAGTAAACCGCCGCGGCAACCCGAACCACAAAATCACCTGGATAATTTTTATTCTTGTCTTTCCGGTTTTCGGTATTTCGGTATTTCTGCTTTGGGGCGGCGGGCGCGTTTTTCCGCATTTGCGCCGAAAAATGGCGGTTTGCGAATCGCACTACCTGCCTACGCTTACCGAGAAAGAAAACGTGCGTGAAAAGCTTAAATATTATGATATGTTTCATTCGCGCCAGGCGGATTACCTTTCGGGCGAATCGGGCTATCCGCTTTATACAAACACCTACACCGAGTATTTATCGCCGGGCGAAAAGGTGTATCAGCGTATGCTTGAGGAGCTTGAAAAAGCAGAAAAATATATTTATATGGAGTTCTTCATATTGGCAGAGGGCGATATGTGGGACGGCATACACAAAATTTTAAGAGAAAAGGCGGCAAATGGGGTTGAAGTCAGAATTATTTTTGATGATTTCGGCTCAATAAAGCGCCAGCATAAGGATTTTATAGTAAATCTTCGCGCCGAGGGGATAGATGTATCGGTCTTTAACCCGATAAAGCCCTCAATGAACATATTTATGAACAACCGCAACCACCGCAAAATTGTGGTGATAGACGGAAAAACGGCATTTACGGGCGGCTTTAACATAGGCGATGAATATATAAATAAAATGATACGCTTCGGGCACTGGCTTGACAGCGGCATTATGTTGAAGGGTGAGGCGGTTAAAAGCTTTCTTGCAATGTTCTGCTGTATGTGGGAGTTCACAACGGGCGAAATTCTTGATATTTCATCGCATATATCAGATTTCTCCACTGAGGAAGACGGCTTTGTTCTGCCTTATTGCGACGACCCGCTTAACAATAAAAACCCCGCCGAGGGTATATATATGCAAATACTCAACACCGCGCAAAAGTATGTTTATATTGCCTCGCCTTACCTTATTATCGATAACACAATGACAAGTATTTTATGTATGGCGGCGCGGTCGGGGATAGACGTGCGCATTGTAACACCGCATATACCCGATAAATGGTATGTTCACCCCGTAACGCAGTACAGCTACCTTGAGCTGCTCGAGGCGGGGGTAAAAATATACGAGTACACGCCCGGGTTTATTCACTCAAAGCTTTTTGTTTCGGATGATAAAATCGCAACAGTAGGCACTGTTAATATGGATTACCGCAGCTTTATTTTCCACTTTGAGTGCGGCGCTTGGATATGCGATAATTCAACCGTGCTTGATATTAAGGAGCAATTTTCGGAGATTTTTAAAATATCCGACGAAATTAAACTTGAAGAGTGGAAAAAACGGCCGCTGAAGCTTCGGTTTAAGCAGTCGCTGCTCCATATTTTCGCGCCCTTTATGTGATTGACTTTTTAAAATAAATCTGTTATAATGAGTATTAAGAAAGGTGGTTTTTAATATGAAAGGATTTTTAAAGTTTGTACTTACCGTATCTGCGCTTTTTGCCGCTGCCGTGGGTGTTTTGGTGCTTGCCGATCAGATTATAAATAAAAACCGCATTCGCGGGGCTTACCTTGAGTGTGATACCGAAGAATAATTCGCAATGCGAAAATTGTTGTTAACAAAATTCCTCCCGTTTTTTCCGCCGCCGAAGGCAATGTGTTTTTTCGGCGGCTTGAAGGTCGCGGGGGGATTTTCTTTTACTGTTAGGCTTGTTTTTAGGGCTAATATTGTTACAAATAACGAAAATTAAGTTTTTTTATTTAATTTTAACGGTTTATTTGGTTGTTATCCACAATATTTCTCTGTAAAATAGTTATAGATACATCTTGAAAAATTGCTCTGAATATTGTATTATAAAACAGTAAACAATAAATATGTTAAATACCTTTATTTTTCTAAGGGAGATGTTTATATGGCAAAATATACCGTAACCGCGCTTGCCTCTATGATTGAGCGCAAGCTTTCACACAATTTCGGCGTAACGCCCGCGCAGGCGTCGGATGAACTGTTCTATAAGGCGTGCGTTTTGGTGCTGCTTGAAATTATGAACGACCGCCGCGCCGACTTTAAAAAGAGCACCGACGACCAAGAGGCGAAGACCGTTTATTATCTTTCCATGGAATTTTTAATGGGAAGATCGCTGAAAAACAATCTTTATAATCTTGAACTTACCGAGACTATGAGCAAGGCGCTTGCAAAGTTTAAGGTAAAGCTTGATAAGCTCTACGATTTTGAGCCCGACGCAGGGCTCGGCAACGGGGGACTGGGCAGACTTGCCGCCTGTTTCCTTGACGCGCTTTCAACCGGCGGCTACTCCGCAATGGGTTATTGCATACGCTATGAATTAGGCATTTTCCGCCAGAAGTTGGTTGACGGCTGGCAGACCGAAATGCCCGATTTTTGGCTTCCGGGCGGCGGCGTGTGGCTTGAGCAGCGCCCTGCGGCTGCGGTTGACGTTAATTTTGACGGCAAGATAAACGAATGGTGGGACGGAAATTACCACCACATTGAGCACACGGGCTACCACACGGTGCACGCCGTGCCTTATGACCTTATGGTAGCGGGAAAGGACGGCAAGACCGTAAACATTCTGCGCCTTTGGAGCGCCGAGTGCCAGGACTTTGATATGTCTGCTTTTAACCAGGGCGACTATGTAAGAGCGCTTGAGCAGCGCGCCATGACCGAAACAATATCTAAGGTTTTATACCCCGAGGATAACCACATTGAGGGTAAATCTTTACGTCTGCGCCAGCAGTATTTTCTGGTTTCCGCCTCTGTGCAGGATATTCTCAACCGCCATTTGCGCAAGTATAACACGCTTGATAACCTGCCCGATAAGGTGGCTATTCATATTAACGATACCCACCCGACCCTTTCAATACCCGAGCTTATGCGCTTTTTGCTTGACGAATGCGGCTACGGCTGGGATAAGGCGTGGGATATTGTGACCCGCACCGTGGCTTATACCAATCACACCGTAATGCCAGAGGCGCTTGAATGCTGGCCCGTTGAGCTTATAAAAGAGCGCATACCGCGCATTTATCAGATAATTAAGGAAATTGACCGCCGTTTCAGAAATGATGTTATGGCGCTTACGGGGGACGCGCAGACAGTTGAGCGCACCGCAATTATACAAAACGGAATTATAAGAATGGCTAACCTTTGCGTTGCCGCCTGCCACACCGTAAACGGCGTTTCAAAGCTGCACAGCGAAATTCTTGTAAACGAACTTTTCAAGGATTACGCAAAAATGACCCCCGATAAATTCACCAACGTTACAAACGGTATTGCCCACAGGCGCTGGCTCTGCCAGGCTAACTCCGCGCTCACCGAGTATTTAACGGGGCTTATAGGCGACGGCTTTATAAAGAACGCCGAGGAGATGCAAAAGCTCAACGCTTATAAGGACGATAAAGAGGTTCTTGCAAAGCTGCGCGATATTAAGCGCATAAACAAGGTGCGTTTTGCCGATTACGTCAAGGAAAATGTGGGAATCACGCTTGACCCCGATTCTATTTTCGATATGCAGGTAAAGCGCCTGCATGAGTATAAGCGCCAGCACTTAAACGCGCTTAATATAATTTCGGAGTACCTTTATTTAAAAAATAACCCCAATGCGGACTTCATTCCGAAAACCTATATTTTCGGGGCAAAAGCGGCACCGGGCTACCTCTTTGCAAAAGAAATAATACAAATGATTTACAAGCTTTCAACCGTTATCGATAACGACCGCGCGGTAAACGATAAGCTTAAAATATTGTTCCTTGAAGACTACAGGGTAACAATGGCGGAGCTTATGATTCCGTCAGCCGATATAAGCGAGCAGATATCCCTTGCGTCTACCGAGGCGAGCGGCACGGGCAATATGAAGCTTATGATGAACGGCGCGATTACTTTAGGCACAGAGGACGGCGCGAACGTTGAAATTCATTCCGCCGTGGGCGACGATAATATTATAATTTTCGGTATGCAGACCCCCGAAGTCTTGGCTTTGCAGAAAAACGGCTATTCACCGCTGCAATACTACAACAACAATGCCGAGCTTAAAGCGGCGCTTGATTTCATAGGCAAGGGAATAGGCGGTCAACCCTTTGAAAACATTTACAACACGCTGAAAAATCACGACACCTATATGGCGCTTGCCGATTTCGCCGATTACAGAAAGGCGCAGCAGAAAGCAAGCAAGCTTTATGCGGACACGGCGCGTTGGGAGAAAATGTCGCTTACCAACATTGCGCAGTCGGGCATTTTCTCGGCAGACCGCTCAATAGAAGAATACGCAAATAACATTTGGCACATTTCACCGGTAGAGTAATATGGAATATTATCCTTTTGATTCACGCAGCAGCTTATACAGGAATAAATTAGGAGCTTTAGCCGAAGGGGAAACCCTTCGGCTAAAGCTGTTGTTACATAGGGACGCGCACGTTCACACCGCTTTTTTAAGACTGAAAAATGATGATGAACAAAATTACCGCGAGGTAATAATGCAGCCGAACGGCGGTATTGACGGCTATACCTTTTACTGTTGCGATATAACGCTTGCAGAGGGGCTGTATTGGTACTCCTTTCGCTATACAAGCGATTACGGCGAGTTTAAGGTTACCAAAACCGAGCATTCGTTGGGTGTGGTTTCCGATAAGGGCGCGGACTGGCAGCTGACGGTATATACCGCAGATTTTGAAACTCCCGATTGGCTTGACGGCGGAATAATTTACCAGATTTTTCCCGACAGATTTTATAACAGCGAGGCAGAAAAGAAAGATGTCCCTACTGACCGCTTTATTCAAAACGATTGGTACGCGCAGCCCGAATACAGACAGGTGGCAGAGCCGAAAACGCTTGGTAATGACTATTTCGGCGGGGATTTTAAGGGGATAGAGGAAAAGCTGCCCTATCTAAAATCGCTCGGTGTTAATTGCATTTACCTTAACCCGATTTTTGAGGCGCACTCAAACCACCGCTATAATACGGCGGATTATTTAAAACCCGACCCGTCGCTCGGCACGGAAGAAGACCTTTGCCGCCTTATAAACGCTGCTAAAACGCAGGGAATAGGCATTATTCTTGACGGCGTTTTTTCCCACACGGGGGATGACAGCGTGTACTTTAACGCAAAGCACAGGTATAACTCTGTCGGCGCGCAAAACAGCGATACATCGGTTTACCGCAGCTGGTATAAATTCGGTAATTACCCCACGGGCTATGCCTGTTGGTGGGGCGTACCGTCGCTGCCCGAAACGGAAGAGGAGGATCTATCCTTTTCAAACTTTATAACGGGCGAAAACGGCGTTTTGCGCTATTGGCTTAAAAAGGGAATACGCGGTTGGCGGCTTGATGTGGCGGACGAGCTGCCCGATTCGTTCCTTGACCGCATACGCCTTGCAATAAAGGCAGAGGGCAAGGAAAACTATCTTTTGGGCGAGGTATGGGAGGACGCTACAAATAAGATAAGCTACGGCAGTCGGCGCAGATTTTTGCGCGGGCGCCAGCTTGATTCGGTTATGAATTACCCACTGGCGAGCGCTATTGTAAATTATGTAAAGGGCGGAAATTCGCGCGACCTTGTTGATACCGTGCTTGATATTTTGGAAAATTACCCCCCACAGGCGGTAAAGCTTTTAATGAACCATATCGGCACGCACGATACCGCGCGCATTTTAACCGTTTTGGGCAAGGAAAACGAGCAAGCGGGCGACCGCGCGTGGCAATCGGTGCAGAAATTAAGTGATGAAGAATATTCCCGCGGTGTGCGGCTTTTAAAGCTTGCGGCGGTTTTACAGTTTACGCTGCCGGGCGTGCCGTCGGTCTATTACGGCGACGAGGCGGGTATGCAGGGCTACGGCGACCCGTTCTGCCGCGCGGGCTACCCATGGGGCAAAGAAAATGCCGAACTTTTGGAATTTTACAAAAAGCTCGGGACTTTCAGAAGAAATTCGCCTGTTTTTTCTTCGGGTGAATTTGAGCCCGTTTATGCGAATTTCGGGGATATTGTGTATATTCGCTGCAAAGGGAAAAATGCGGTTTTAATAGCCGTTAACCGCTGGCATGAGCCATCCGAAACAGATATTCCCGCAGAATTTGCCGCCGCAAAGCCTGTTTTCGGAGGTGTGCCGATAAACGGCAAACTGCAATTACCCGCAGAGGGATTTGCGGTATTGGCAATATAATCATATAAAAAATTCAGCGTGCCGATATTTTCGACACGCTGAATTTTATTTTTCTTTGAAATTGAGTATTCTTAATATTACGGGGCTTAATATCATATTTGTTGCAAGCTCAAACAGGAAATTCCCGCCGACAAGCACTAAAAACATATAAGACACGGTATTTGTAAAGCCGAGCCCCGCGCCCCAAGCCTTTATGGTATCAAGGAAGAAGAGCAGGCAGCCTATAAGGAATACGCCCGTGTTTACTACGGGGCACACAACCGCCGCGGCTACAACCGCCGCATATTTATTGTATTTTTCAAGCAGCTTGTAGGTAAGCCCCGCCGCAAAGCCGCACGCCGCGCCCTTAAGCAAAACGGTGAGAACCGTGCCGAAAACATTTACGGCAAAAAATGCCGCTGCGCCGCCGCTAAGCAGCACCACCGCGCCGAACACAAAGCCGAGCCATGTGCCGATTTTTATGCCGCACTTTGCCGCGCCTATGACAATAGGTATGAGCACCAGCGAAATGGAAAACGGTCCGAACTTGATAAATCCGCCCAAAAGCTGCAGCACAATTACTATTGCCGTGAGTATTGCGCCGAGCACAAGGCTTTCTGTTTGTTTTTTTCTTTCTGTTGACATAATTTTGTTACCTCCGATACTCTCTCTTACGAGTAGAGTTCATTTGGCTGACAAAAGTCGGCCTGATAATATATATTATCCGCAAAAGCGGTTGTTTTAGTCAGGTATATAGGTTAGTTGTTTTTTTCGTAAATTGCTTTAAGCCCCTCAAGCAAAAGATTTTCGCTGTATATAATGTTCTTTTTGCAGTGGGCTATTATTTCCTTTGAAAGTCCGCCCGTTGCAACAAAGGTCGGCGTTTCGCCGAGCTCTTCTTCAATTTGGTCGAGCAGACCGTCTATCATGGCGGCAGTGCCGTAAACAAGCCCCGATTGCATACACTCCACGGTGTTTGTACCTATGACCGAGCGCGGCGCTTCTATCGGTATTGACGGCAGCTGTGCGGTATTGGCAGTCAGTGCTTTTAGGGTGAGCCGCACGCCCGCGGCGATAGCTCCGCCTAAAAACGTGCCGTTTTTATCAAGCACACTCACGGTAGAGGCAGTGCCCATATCAATTATAACACAGGGCATTGTGTACTCTTCGAGCGCGCCTACCGCGCCCGCCACAAGGTCCGCGCCGAGCTGCGCGGGATTATCGATTTTTATATTCAGCCCGGTTTTTACCCCCGGACCTAAAATAAGCGGAACTATATGGCACAGCTTTGAAACCGCGCCGCCAACGCTTTCGGTAACAGCCGGTACTACCGAAGATATTATGCAGTCCTCAATATCTTCAAAGCTTTGACCGTAAAGCGAAAGCACGTCTTTAATCTCAATCGCGTACTGGTCGGAGGTCTTGCCGCTGTCGGTCGAGAGCCGCGCGGTAAAGGAAAGAATATTTGAATTATACGCCCCGAGCGTTACGTTTGTATTACCTATATCTATTGTAAGCAGCATTTAAAATCACTCCTTCAAGGCTTATTATACAGGGAAATATAAATAAAAGCAATAATTTTATTGACAAGCCGGGAAAAAATTGTTATAATACAGTTTGCTGATTATAAAAATTAGCTCCTTGCTCCGTATTACACGGGGCCAAAAGTCCAAAGGGAGGTGCAAAGAAATGACAAATAAGTACGAGGCAGCCATTGTTTTATCCGTTGCGCAGGGGGAAGACACCACTGCGGCTTTAAAGGAAAAATTCAATGACCTTATCGCAAAGCACGGCACAATTGAGAACGTTGACGATTGGGGCAAGCGCCGCTTGGCTTATCTCATCAACGACGAGGCCGAAGGCTACTATGTTTTCTTCAATTTTGAAAGCGAGCCGTCTTTCCCGGCTGAGCTTGAACGTATAGCTAAGATCACCGACGGTGTTCTCCGCGCTATGGTTATCAAGAAGTAAGGAGGAACGAAAATGTTTAATTTAGTGGTTTTAACAGGTCGCTTGACTGCCGACCCCGAGCTTAAAACAACCCAAAGCGGACTTTCCGTTACTTCCTTTTCAATCGCTGTTGACAGGCGCTTTCGCTCAGGCGAAGAAAGGCAGACTGATTTTATAAATATAGTCGCTTGGCGTCAACAGGCGGAATTTGTTGCAAAGTATTTCAAAAAGGGTAACCTTATCGGTATTCAGGGCTCTATTCAGACCCGCAAATATACCGATAAAAACGGAAACAACAGAACCGCATTTGAGGTAGTTGCAGACAATATTCAGTTTGTGGAATCAAAGCGTGATTCCGCACCCGCGGGCAATTCAGAGCCTGCCCAGTCCTACAGCAACGCGGGCAGCAACGATTTTGCCGATTTGGGCGATATGTCGGATGACGATTTGCCCTTTTGATAATTGATTTTATCTCATTCCTGTATATAGGAGGTTTGTTAGAATGGAAAACGAGAAGAACGACAAAGCAATGCACAGAAAGGCTCGCAAAAAGGTTTGCCATTTCTGTGTTGACCGTGTAGAAGCTATTGATTATAAGGATGTTGCGCGTCTGCGCAAGTTTATATCCGAGCGCGCTAAAATACTTCCGCGCCGCGTTACAGGCACTTGTGCCGCTCACCAGCGCGAGCTGACCACCGCTATTAAGCGTGCACGCCAGATAGCTCTTCTGCCTTACGTAAACGATTAAGGTTTGAGCGTGTCGAAAAAGTCGACACGCTCTTGGACGGGAATGCCGCTCGCTCGAAAATCAAAGATTTTCGGACTGCACTCTATT
>CAKSQS010000021.1 GCA_934486705.1 uncultured Eubacteriales bacterium | reverse complement strand
ATACCGCAGTTTGAGAAATGTGCTCACTCTATGCAAAATTGGCTCACCGGTATACTAAATTCTTTTTCATCACCTTATACTAACGGTTTTACCGAAGGCTGTAATAACAAAATTAAAGTTCTTAAAAGAAACGCATACGGTTACAAAAATTTCAGAAGATTCAGAAACCGCATCTTACATATTTTTTCTCATAAACAACAAAATAAAGAACAAGCAGCCGCCTAACTGCAACTGCTTGCACTCAATTTCTCATTTTAACTCTTTACCCCAACTATTGACAAAGAGCCTTTTTTACATAAAAAATCAGCACAGTGTTAAACCGTGCTGATTTAGTTTTTTGTAAGGTCAGTCTTCCTCAAAGCAATTATATTGCGTTAAAATAAACTTACCTATATCATAAAGAATTGCCTCGTATCTTTTACGAAATTCAAGCGGTAAGCGCAGGCACCTTGTATCAGCCTCAAATTTGCGCCGTCTTCCGGGGGATGACGGCATATTATCAGCCTCAAAGGTAAAATAGCCCTTATAGTTTATATCCTGTAAGCCGTGCATTATGGAATCAAAATTCAAGGTTCCGGTATACGGGAATGTATGGTGGTCGTCGTTTCCCATATTATCCTGAATATGCAGGGCGCGCACATTATCACCTAAAATTTTCAGTGCCTCATGCTGCGGCAGCTCCTGCAAATTACCGTGACCTACATCCCAGCAAGCTTTAAGCAGCGGGTGATTTACATATTCAATCAGCTCAAGCAGGTCCTCGGCTGAGTCTACCCAATAATAATGCTCGTCAAACATTTTGTTGAAATTTTCGGTCAGCACGGTAATGCCGTGCTTTTCGGCGACCTTTAAAATATCCTGGTAAAACAGCTTGTTCTGTTTAAAGGTCTCCCCGCGCGGCATATCCTTTGCATAGCCCGAGTGAACAACTATGTTGGGTATTCCGAGATAAGCCGCTGCCTCAACGCTCTGCTTTGTCAGGCGGATAAACTCATCGTGCTCATCATCACAAACCAGCGGGCGGCCGAGCGGCGAATGTGCCTGAACAAATTTAAGCCCGCGTTCATCAGCCAGTTTAAGCAGCCTGTCGGCATTTTTTTGCCAATTATCGCAAAGCAAACCGGTTTTGCCGGCAAAATCGTAGCCGAAGCTGTAATCTATATACTTAAAGCCGGCGTCGGCTATAGCCGCAATGCTTTCCTCGCCATTTAGCCCATAGCCTGCAAAATCGCTTGTTGTTGTTGCTAATTTCATATTGTTTTCCTCCGTTCTGTCAGAAAAAAGCGGGTTATTCCGCATAAAATATTTTTACATTTTGCCGTAACGCCTGTTTTTGCAAAGGCAAAGGCAAATAATTCCGCCCGCTGCCGAGCAAATGCACCATACAAGTATTGTACCGTTCCAGCCGAAGATTTCGGAAATGCGCGCAAAGCCATAGGTAGAAAGGGCGCTGCCTATATAAACACAGCCGTTAAAAATGCCCGAAATAAAACCGAGTTGCTCTGTATTGCCTATGCTGCGCGGCAGCATACAGGTTTGCAAAATGTTTATTCCGTGCATTGAGCCCACAATAAGCGACGCTAAAAAAACCGAAAGTACAGCGCCGCTTTTTACCGCAACAGGAATAAGCAATGCCGCAATAAAGGAAACCGAAAAATACATAAAGCAGCATTTTTGCACGCTTTTAATTTTATAGTAAATATATTCGGTTGCCCAAATGCAAAGAAAGGCAAATACAGGCATAATAACGCCCGAAAGAATTGATATATCGCTGCCGAGCGAAAAGGTTTCGGAAATATACGAGGGCATCCATGTGGTTACTCCGTCACGCAGAGAGCCCTGAATAATAATTGCGATAACCGTAAATATAAACGGTATCAGCAATGCGCCCGTTCCGGCGACTGAAAAATCCCCCGCGGGTGCTTTGCTTTTTTCCTTTTTCTTCATTTCCGTTTTAAATCCGCTGCACAGCACAAGCCATACCGCAACGGTAATAAACCCTACGGCAGAGGAAAAAATGAATATTGATTTCCAACCGGAAAAATGAATAAATAAAGGTGCCAGCAAATACACCGCAATATTTCCGAAATGACCGCCCCACGAAATTCTTACACCGGCTTTAAGCTGATATTCGCTATTCAGCAGCTCCGGAATCATTCTCACAAGCGGTGGCCAGATAAACGCCTGCGCAATACCGTTCACGCACCACACCGCATTACGCAAATCGGCTGAGCAAAAGGGCACCGCCAAATTTGCGGCCGAGGTTGTAATTAACGCGAAAGCCACTAATTTTGAGGGCTGCAAGCGGTCGCTCAGCCACCCGCTTACAAGCTGCCCAGCACCATAGGTTATAAATGCGCCGGTAACGGCAACCGCGGCGTGTGTGGCGGTAATTTTTTCCTCAGCAATAATTGCCGCTATAACCGCCGCGTAATTTATTCTTGTAAGGTAACTCACAAAATAAATTGCCGCAAACAAAAGCATTACGCTTTTAGGGCGCAGCCGCCTTATAAGCGGACTTTCAGCCTCGCTCATAGGCTGCCGCCTAACGGTCTTACCATTTCAGCCAGGTCATTTACTTTAATATCAAGGCAGTCTATAATCGTTTTAGAATCCTGCATATAAGTATCGTGTCCCGTTTCGGAGTGTGAGTCGCTGCCGAAGGTGAATTTGCAGCCCATTTCTCTTGCTATTCTGAACATACGCATTGCGCCGAATTGCTCAAAATTATCCTTTGTTATTCCCTTAAAGCAGGATGTGTTTATTTCAACAGCAATGCCCTTTTCGGCTGTGGTATCAAATAATTCCTTAAATACATCATCAGGAATCATTTTGTAAAGAACCTGTATGTCATACGGGCAGCACACAGCATCAAACGGGTGTGCCATAGAGAGTATATATCGGCTGACAGGCGATTTTAAAATCTTTTTATATGCCTCTACCATAAAATCCACATGCTTTTGGTAAGGCTCATAAAGTGATTTATCCATTGTCATATGCGTGTGTGAATTAGGCACGATTATGTAATCAAATTTTTCGGCGTTTTCCTCTGTAAGCGCAACGCCGTACACCGGGTGAAACTCCGCCTCTGCCCCGAAATAAATCTTTACGCCCTTGTTATCAAGGGTTTTCAGTTCTTCCTTCAGCTTAAGGTTATAGGGTATGCTTTGGGTTTCATAAAAATCATTTAAACACGGCTGTATTTTTTCATCCCACATATGATTGGAAAAGCCTATTTTATCAAGCCCCAATTCATTTGCTTTGTCAATATAGTGCTGTGCGGTTACCGTTCTTGCCGCGCAAAGGGAAAGGTTGGTGTGAATATGAAAGTCATGATTTATCTGCATTTTAAACGCTCCGTTTCAAAATAATTATAAAGCAGTGTATTTTTGCGGTTAATCCTTATACAGGCAGCCCACATTATCCGCAATAATGCAGTCCGTATTATTTTCGGCTATGAGGTTGTTTTTCAGCGAGCCGTTGTGCATAGCGTTTTCCTTTAAAATACTGTTTTCGCAATTCCGCATTATAACTCCGTAATCGGGGCTTACGGGCAAAACGCCGCCGTCTCCCGCGCCGACCTTCATAGTATTTCCGGTAACAACGCAGCCGGTGCAGTTTTCTAAAATCATATGCGAGCTTTCCTCAGGGTTTTCAAACGGCTCGCCGTCATAAGCGCCGCCGCGCCTTAATACATTGCCGGTAATCGCCGCCAAATTAACCCCGTTGCCGCGCCCCAAATCGAGCGCCGGACCGAAGGTTCTGTCAAAAAAGTTTCCGGTAAAATTAAAGCTGTCTCCGCTCTCTATAATAAATCCGCCGGTTCGGTTCCACTCAACCCTGTTTCCGGTGGCTGTTACCGATGCCACATAACCGCAGTTTCTTATTCCGCCCCTGCTGTTATTTGTAAACCAGTTGTCTATAATAAATGCGTCCCATCCGGATAAAAGCAAGCCGGCGCCCCGGTTGCGGTATATCATTGAGTGACGAACCGAAAAGCACCAGATATGCTCAAAATGCAAGCCGTCACCGGTAAAATCACCTATACGGCAATCATCAACCGTAGGCGTATCCTCCTGTCCGCCGCCGTTAGAGCGCTCCCAGTAAAGCTTTATTCCGTGGGTATTTTTCCCGAGTGCGCCGCCGTTCATAGATATGCCCTTTATCGTACAGCCGAATGCACCGCTTATATCAAGCATACAATCGGCATTTTCGCTGCACAGCTTTAAAACCGAGGCACCGTCGTTTCTGAAGCTCCAGGCAGGCGAGCCCTCAAGCGACACACCCTCCCCTCGCATTTTAAGGTTGCCGGCAGTCATATATACTCCCGGCGGAACTACCACCTTACCGGAAACACCGGCAGCGGCGTCCAGCGCTGATTGAATAGCGGCGGTACAATCAGTCTTACCGTCGCCCACCGCGCCGAAATCGGTAATTACAAACACATTTTTCATAGCTGATATACTCCCATTTTAAAAGTATTTGTTGTTGTATTTCCCAATGGCTTTTAATGTGTTACATTATACACCAAAACGCATTGCATATGCAATATGCTTTATATAATTTTCATTGGCAAAAAAGACTGAGGGCAGAGAATAAATTCCCTGCCCTCAGTCTGTCGATAAACCCCACATTCTATTTTTGCGGCGTTCACGCCGCATTTTTCGTTTTTCCGCTGACAGGCGCGGCGGAAAAACACATTGTAAGCGAAAACACGCTTATTAAGCGGGTTTTCAAGGACACTGGGGTGGTATTGGCGGGGATAGAGTGCAGTCAAAAATCTTTGATTTTTGCGAGCGGCATTCCCGTAGGGGAGCGTGGCGAATTTTTCGACACGCTCAGGGCAGAGAATAAATTCCCTGCCCCGTTTTGTTACTTTACAGAGTCTTCGTCTGCTTTTTTGATTTACGGCGTTTAACCGCGATAATTACGATTATCAGGGCTGCCGCCGCAACCGCTCCGGAGATGATAACAATAGGTATTAAGATATTGCTTTCCTCTGTGCCCGCGCGCGCTTTCTTTATGCGCTTTTTAATAACCTTTTTACCGCCGCTCGGTTTATTGTCGGTATCGCCGTTTGTATTGTCGGTATTGTCCGTATTATCCGAAATCTGACCGTTATTATCGGTTATATTGGTATTGCCGTTATTCTTATCGGTATTCACAGTGTTTTTGACCGGATAAATCTCATCCGAAACAAGTGACACCATAATATCGTCAAAGAAGACGCTTGCATTGCCCGAGGTACGCAGTGCAATCCACTTTGTGTGGGCAATAAAGGTGTATTCTATCTTCTGCCATTCGCCGTCCTCAAGGGTAACGGTTTTGATAAGCTCCAGACCTGAATCGGTATCGTAAACATCAGGCCAGTTTTCGTGAACGAGTGAAAGGTCTGCCTGTGTTCCCGATTTATCGGTGGTTGCCCAAATCGTAAGAGTATACTTCTTTCCGACGGTGAGCATATCCTCATACATTACAAGGAAATCGCTGTCAGATGAATCGGCGCCTATTCTGTGCATTGAGGCTGTTCCGTTTCTTACATAGTTTGCGTTATAATCGGTAACGCCCGGCATATACAGCTCGTAATCCTTACCGGTATCGTACATGGTGTTGGGGTATTCCTCAAAATCCTGTATTTTACCGTTCGGAGTCCATTTGGCATAGAGTATCTGGTCAAAATAGGGGAAATAATCTATATCAAACTTGA
Source organism: uncultured Eubacteriales bacterium (assembly GCA_934486705.1). Taxonomy (GTDB): domain Bacteria; phylum Bacillota; class Clostridia; order Oscillospirales; family Acutalibacteraceae; genus UBA737. Next base: position 32,834 of record CAKSQS010000021.1, on the reverse strand, counting down.
AATCAAGCTCTCTGTAAACATACCAGCCCTCAAAGGAGTAGCCCTCCTTTGTCGGAATCGGCAGATTTGCCTTTTCCTCGGGGTTACCGTAAATCGGGTCAACCTCTGTTCCGCCGTTGCTTACAAAGGAAAGTTCAATCGGTTTCGGCTGCGAGGTATTCGAGAATTTATCGGTAGTGCCGAAGATTTTCAGCACCGGTGTGCCGTTCGGAAGTGCCTGCCATACATTATCGAAATCAAGTCCGATCATATTCTTACGCGCCGCGTCGCCGCGCATCATAAGAAGGCTTACCTGTGTTACCATATTTCCGAGTCCCGTGGAGTTCGCGTAGTTCTCAGTGTAGTTGATCGGGGTTGAGGAATTGGTAACGCTTGATTTACCGTTGCCGAGTAAATCGGCGTCGGCTGTTGCGGAATAGCAGTGAGTAACCGTTGCACCCTCGTATTCCGTCCAGCTGTTTCCTACAATGCCGCCCACTCGCTCGCCTATAAGCTTGCCTACAAAGTAGCAATCGTTTATATCGGCAGGTCTCGGAGCACCCGCAACTATACCGCCGCAGAATGCCGCCTCAAGCGTAACGCTTGTATCGCCGAAGCACTGTGAAATCTTCGGGAAATTAACTCCCTTTTCCACATATTCAGAATCGCCCTTGTTAAAGAACACATATCCCGAGAAGCCGCCCGCGTAGGATTCAACGCCTGTCTTATCGGTATGCACCTTTATGTGCGATTCGGCAATTCCGAGCTTTTCAATAACAGTTCCGTCCGAAATTGTCGGGAACAGGCCGGTGTAAAGAACATCGGTAGTCTGCTCAACATCAAGGTATATTCCGTAAACAACGTGACCGTCGCCGTCGATATGGCCGTTGAAGTTGCCTGTTCTCGCAGCGCCAACCCAGAACCACTGATTCGGGCTTTCGTTTTCCCAGTTGCTGTTTTTAACGTTATTAAGATAGATGTCATCGGTAACCTTATAATAGTTGCCTACGCTCATATACAGGTCATTTACAAGATATGCTAACTGCTCGGGTGTAGAAATAAGGTACGGGTCATCCGCAGTACCCTTTCCGCCCGCAAAGCCTGTTGCAAGTCTTCCGCTCCATACTCTGCCGGGAACACCCTCATCCTCGCCCACATTAAGCACGGGGTAGGAATCTGATACCTTCCAGGAGCGTACCCAGTTGAGAAGCGGCATATTTTTCTTGGCGTCAGCGCCCTTCATCTGCTCTGCCGTAACTCTTGTAACGCCTGTTTCGGCATCGGCACAGGTGCTGTAATTATTAACCGAAGCGCTGCCAAGCCCCTTCTTTGTGCAGAACTTGATGGGCTGAACAGCAAAGCTGTTTTTAACCGTTACCGTTCCCCAGCAGTTGCCTGCAATCGCACCCGCATTGCCGGAAGCCTTAACCGTTCCGAGGAAGGCGCAGGTATCAATTATCACGGTTGCGCCGCCGTAGCCCACAAGACCGCCGGCACCCTTGTTGCCGTCCTTGTCATATGCTGATTCAACATAAACCGTATCGGTAACATAGCAATCGGAAATATTTATGCTTCCGCTGTTGGCGTCGCCTAAAATTGCTCCTGCGGCAAAGCCGGTTGTGTAAATATAGGAATCGGTCAGCTTAATGCGCTTTATATTTGCATCCTTCGCATAGCAGAAGATACCTATTTTAGAGGCTGTGCCGTTGTAGTAAAGACCGCTTACGGTATGGCAGTCGCCGTTCATATTACCCCTGAATATATTGCTGTTCCATATCCACTGTTTAGCGGTGGCTTTCCAATCAGCAGCGGAGGTATCGTTAAGCTTTATGTCTTCAATAATCTTATAATACTTTCCGGTGCTCTCGTTATCCTGTACCGCCTTTGCAAGCTGTTCGCCCGTAGCGATAAGATAAGGATTCTTCTCGCTGCCGTCGCCGCCTGCATAGTTTTCGGCAACTGCTCCTGTCCAGCGCTCTCCGGGAGTACCGTCGGGGCTTAAGAATTTACATACGGGGTAGCCTGAGGTTGTTTTCCAGAATACATCCCAATTAAGAAGCGGCATATTTGTTTTAGCCTCTTCGCCCTTCATCTGCTCTGCGGTAAGCTTTGTAACCGATGCTTCCGCAGCGCCGTTGCCATAGTTATTGTAGGAATCGCTAAGTTTCCTTTTGGTGCAGAACTTAACGCCCGATGTGGTAAAGCTGCCCCTTACGGTAACAGTACCCCAGCAGTTGCCCGCAAATGCACCCGGGAAGCCCGGCGCCTTTACAGAGCCTGTAAAGCCCGAATTTTCAATTACGATCGTACCGCCGCCGTAGCCTACAAAGCCGCCGGCGCCTCTGTCATTTCCGGTAGAGAGGGTCGATTCAACGCTTACGCTTTCGGTCGCATAACATTCGGAAATTTTTACAGTGCCGCTGCTTGACATACCCACAAACGCACCTGTACCGTAATTGGTGGAATAAACATACGCGTTATCAAGCACAATGCGCTTGATTTCGGCGTCCTTCGCATAGCGGAAAAGAGCTACTCTCGATTCGCTTCCGTTATAGTAAAGTCCGCTTATCGTGTGGCCGCCGCCGTTCAGTGTTCCCGCAAAGGTTGCGGTGCTTACCCACTGCTTGGCAGTAGCCTTCCAATCGGAGACCGAGGTATCGTTAAGCTTTATGTCCTTTGTTATCTTGTAGAATTTGCCCGCAGTGGAAATATCGTTAACAAGCTTGAAAAGCTGCTCTGCGGTTTCAATAATGTACGGGTCGTTTTTACTTCCCGTGCCGCCTGCGTAGTTGACCGAGGTAACACCCGACCATACCTCACCGGCAACGCCCTCATAAAATCTTGAGGGATATTTTTCGGTTGCTGCCCAGCCGGTTAAAAGCGGCATATTTATAAGTGCGTTTTTGCCGCGCATCTGCTCGGCAGTAACGGTGGTAACGCCTGTTTCAGACCCGCTGAAGGTGCTGTAGTTGTTAGCTGATTTAGCGTCCAGCCCTTTTTTGGTGCAAAGCTTCATTTCGGGCACGGCAAAGCTGTTTTTAACCGTAACCGTTCCCCAGCAGTTGCCTGCAAGAGCACCTGCATTTCCGGGAGCTTTTACCGTTCCCACATATGCGCTGCTTTCAATAATCACGGCAGCGCCGCCAAAGCCTACAAAACCGCCTGCGCCCCTGTTTCCGTCGGTATTATAGGTTGATTCAACCAAAACGCTGTCCTCTGCAACGCAGTCGGTAATCTTAACCGTATTGCTGTGGGCATTGCCCACAAGCGCGCCTACGCCGAAGCCGCTTGAACGGATATAAGAATCAGCCAAAATCAGGTTCTTTATTGTCGCGTCCTTTGCATAACATAAAAGACCGACACTCGATTGATCGCCGTCGTAATAAAGCCCTGTTATCTTGCAGCCTGCGCCGTCAAGCGTGCCTGCGAATATATTTTTGTTCCATTGCCACTGCTCGGCTGTTGCCTTCCAGTTCTCGGCAGATGTATCATTGAGCTTTATGTCGCCCGTAAGCTTATAGTAAGCTCCCGCGCTTTTTGAGTCTATTGCCATTTTCGCAAGCTGCGAGCCGTAGGAAATAAGGTACGGGTCAGCAGCCGTTCCCGAGCCGCCGGCATAGCGCTTTGCAACGCTGCCGTCCCAAATTTCGCTTTCCTCCGTCTCCTCAGGCTTGAATTTCGGATATCCGCTGTTGCTGACCATCCAGGTCTTGCTCCAGTCAAGGTAAGGCATTGCGTCCTTAGCGCCCGTACCCTTCATTTTTTCCGCATCGCAGACATCCGTGCCGTATACCGTGTCGGCAACGGCGGTGTAGCAGTTATCAGCGCTTTTGGCAATTCCGGGGTCCTTACCGAAAACACCGTTTGCAAAGGTATTTTTAACACTTACCTTACTCGACCAGGTGTTTGCAACTATAGCGCCGTTATAAACCTTTCCAGTAGTGTCCACGGTTATTCTTTCGGAAACCACGGCACACGTTTCAACCGTAAATTCATTTGAACCGCCGTAGCCGAATAATCCGCCCGCGGCGTTATCCTGCGTGGTAAGATTGCACTTAACGGTGTTGCTTTCATGAACATAGCACTTTGAAGCCTTGAAGTTACCGCCTCCTGCATAGCCTATAACCGTGGCAAGCGCATAACCGTCAGATTCAATATAGCTGTCATATACATGCAGATTGCTTACGGATACCGTACCCTTTGCGGCAGGTATAAGTCCTACCTTGCTGTCAGCACCCTTGTAGTACATTCCGTATACGGCGTGATTTGCGCCGTTGAAATTACCCTGGAAGTACTTTTCTCCAACAGTATTGAAGGAATACCATTGTCTCGGGCTGTTATCCTTCCAGTTTTCCGAAAATACATCGTTAAGATAAATATTTGCCGCAAGCTCGTAATACTTATCCTTTGAATTATCGCCCTCGGAAAGCATTAACGCAAGCTGAGAGCCGTCCGCTATAAGATAAGGATCGTCCACAGTACCGCTGCCGCCCGCATAAGCGGCGGCTGTCTTGCCGTCCCATATATCAAAGCCGGGCTTTGCAATTTGAAGAACAGGATAGTTCTCCGTCACTTCCCAGACATTTTTCCAGTCAAGGTTCGGCATTTCCGTTTTTGCGGCGTCGCCCTTGATCTTAGAAAGATTAGAAACCGTGTAGCTGTCCTTCTGCTCGTCAATATCCGTGCCGAAGCTGCCGAGCGCAAAGCTGTCGTTTATCTTTACAACATTCGCGGCGTAAAAGTATCCGCAGAAGCCTGCCGAATAGCCGACCGAGGCAGATACCGAGCCTAAAACCGCGCAGTCCTCTATAACATATTTATCTTCCCTGTTGGCTGCGCAGCCCAAAAGTCCGCCCGCATATTGCGCAGTGGTTTTCACGGTAACGCTTTCGGAAACATAGCACTTTGAATATGTGACGGTATTCTTCGTGCCGCCGTAAATATAGCCCACAAGCGCCGAAACGAAATTGCTGCTTGAGCTTATATACGAATCGGATATATTTATGTTTTTAAAGGAAATATCGCGCCCATATATATCGGCATAGGGTATCAGCGCGCCGGCTGCCGTTCCATTGAAATACAAACCGAATATTGTGTAGCCATCGCCGTCTATATTACCGCCGAAGCGCTCTGCACTGTCGGTTGTAAACCAGGAATTAGGAGAGTTCTCCATCCATTCGGGGTCTGTTACATCGTTAAGATATATATTAGCCGTCAGCTTGTAGTATTTGCCCATTGAAGCACTGGTTTTATTGTTTTTATCCGCCGTAGCGACAACATCGTGCTTGAGCATATATGCCAGCTGATTCGGAGTTTCGATTAAATACGGATCGGTTTTAGTACCCGTGCCTCCCGCGTAGCCCGTGGCGACCTCTCCGTTCCAAACCGCGCCCTTTATGCCCTCTGTGAAGGTATCACCCGAGGTTTTGGGCGATACATCCGCAAAAACCGCAAGATTAACGGTTACGGTGGAAATCAAAACCGAAAAAGCCAGTAAAAAGGCAAGCGCCTTTTTAGAGAGATTCAGTCGATTTATCATTTTCATACTCCTTTCGGTGCGGCGCATTTCTTTGCCGCACCGTAGCTTGGGAAAAATGCTTATTTAAGTCCGAGGGACTTTATCTGCTTGGTTATTTCCTCGTTTACCTTCTTAACATTATTGTTAATTGTGGGGAGGAACGCCTGCATTTTTGTTCTTACCTGTCCGGGAGCCTCGGCTGCAAAGCCGTTGTATTTATCGGTGCTTTCGCTGCAGAGGGACGCCACGCCGAGAATCAGGTAGGGGTTCTTATCGTCTGTCTTAACACCGGAGGTCAGCTTGAAGAAGAACTGCTTTGCCTCGTTGTTTATGAACGCAGAGTTGGTATCGTAGTTGTTTACATCGAGATAATAGCGGAGGAATATTCCTGCGGCAACCGGGTTTTTAGAGCCGCGAATGAGTCCCCAGCCGCGGAAAAGTCCCGTTGTGTAAGCCTTTGTTTTGTCGTCATACTTCGGAATGTAGGTAAAGCCTACATCATTCGGGTTCATCTCTGAGAAATAGCCTGTAGCCTTAAGACCGTAAGCATTGGTAATAGCAATACCTGCCTTACCCTTTATGAAGTTCTGCAAAAGGTTGCGCTCAAGCGGATTTTTAATAAGACCGTCGCTTACCCACTGTGAAATCTGGGTCATTACGTTATAGGTCATTTCGTTTACGCAGTTGGTAATTGTTCCGTTCTTTAAGCCGTAGAAGCCTGTGCCGGTTGAAGCGAGCAGTGACTGAACATCAACATATCCGCCTATGTAGCCCGCGTTTTTAACATCGCTCATACACTTTGTAAGGGCTGCAAAGGTCCATTTGCCCGCCTTGTAGTACTCCTCAGGAGTTGTGATGTTGTGGTCTGTGAATATCTTCTTATTGTAGAACAGGCAGTCAACCTCCGCCCAGATATTGCCTATAGTATTAACAAGGAAGGGCTTGCCGCCGAGGGTTGACATTTTAATCATACCCTGATCCCATATTCCGTCGGTCAGGTCAAGCTGCATTGCCTCAAGCGGCTGCAAGCAGGCGATTGACGCCGGGAAGGTGCCGTTATCGAAGAATATATCGGGCGAGTTGCCTGCAGCAATCTTACCGGTAACCTCCTGAACATAGGTACTCTGGGGTATGGTGTCGATTTTAACCTTAATACCGTACTTCTTCTGGAACTTATCAATAACCTTGCCGTCCTCGTTCTGGTAAGGATTCTTCCATGTAGCGTATCTTACGGTAGTTCCGCGGTACTTTTCGGGATTAACCTTGCTGCCGGTTGTGCCGGCGTTCGGCTTATCCTTGCCGTTACCGGTGCTTGCGGTACCGCTCGCCTTCGAGCCGTCCGAGGTTGTGCCGGAGGCATCTGTACCCTTGCCGTCTCCGCCGGAGGTGCTTCCGGATGTATCATCGTCCACTATTATTTCGGAAGTGTAATAATCCGAAGACGAATCACCCGGAGATTTGCGGCAGCCTGCAACCAAGGCAAATACCATCAAAAGGCATAATAGCTTGGCTGAAATGCTTGCGATTTTTTTTGACATAATTATTTCCCCTTTTTTTATATTTACTTTTTCAGAATATTACTATCCTGTAATTCCGACTCGGTCAATGCTTTCTATAAAACGGCGCTGAAGTATCATATAAACTATGAGCATAGGCGTTACGAAAAGCACGCAGCCCGCCATTTGGAAAGCAAGTGTTTCGGGCGTTTCCGGGTTAAGGTAATAGCCCATTGTGGTAAGTGCGGTAGGCAGCATATTAAGCGACATTGCAAGCGGATAATCGTCGCTCAAATACATTGCACACAGCAGGTAATCGTTCCAGTGCCATATAAGCGAGAATACTATTACCGTTGTAATAACAACCCCGGAAGACGGAATTGCAATCTTCAAAAAGGTCTTTATGGGTCCTGCTCCGTCTATCCATGCCGCTTCTTCAAGCTCCTTTGGGAAGCTGCTGAAGAACTGCATATAAATGAAAATTATAATTCCGCTGCGAAGACCTATTGAGAACAGCGAGGGCAGATAAAACGCCGCAGCACTGTCAAGAAGATCGGGTCGCAGATCAACGCCGGTAAGCTTGTTTATAAACCCGAAAATTCCTAAAATATCAAACTTTGAATAATTCGCCATTCGCGGAATTATAACCAGCATATCCGGCACCAGAATTGTGAGGAACAAAACGCCGAGCAATATTGTTTTTCCCTTGAATTTAAACCTTGCAAAGCCATATGCGGTAACGGCACACGCCGCCACTTCTATGAGCGCGCTCACAATTTCATATTTCAAGGTAGCCATAAGGCTTGTTGTGTAGTTAAGCAGCTCCCATGCGGTTTTATAGTTGAACGCCGGGCTTACCTTCTCGGGTATCCATACCCGCGCGGAGTTAAAGAAACCGTTTCGGCTTACAAGCGATGTGCTCACCATATAAATCAGCGGATATATAATTACATACCCTATTGAAATGAGGAGCACCATTCTGAAAACCGCCATAACTGCGGGTGAAAAGGATTTTCCGAGCCTGCTGCGGCGAGAGCCCATTTTGATATTTTCCGTTTTCATTTAAGCTCCCCTCCTTTAAGACCACTTGTTTTGCAGGCACTTTCTGTAAATTCCCACGATTATTCCCATTATTCCGCCGACAATGAGGAAGTAGAACCACATCATTGCCGAGGTCTGATCGTAAACCGCCGCACGCATTAAATCGTAAACCTTTAAAATAAGTACGTTGCGGTTGCTTATGAACAGTTCAACCATTGTATATACCATAACGAGCAGCGTTACATTTGAAAGCATGGGGAAGGTAATAAACCAAAATTCCTCCCACTTTGTAGCGCCCTCTACGCGGCTTGCCTCGTAAAGGCTGGACGGAATGGATTGAAGACCCGCAATGAAGAGTACCGTTTGTATGCCGCTGTTCCAGATAAGGTCAAATATGTTGCTTATAATTTTCTGAACATATTCCGCCACCTGATTCGGAAGATCCAGCACTGCCATAACATCCTGCACGCTGAACATTCCGCCTGATACCGATTCCGAAACCGAGGAATCGCTCATACCGCCCGTAGTCATACCGGATATCAGCTCTATAACCACGCCCGAGGCTATTATTACGGGCATAAAGTACAGCGCCCTGAAAAACAGCCTGCCCTTGAATTTATTGTTGAGCAGCAGCGCCAGCACCAGGCTTAAAAGCACTATAATGGGCAGCGAATAAAGAAAATTGGTAACGGATTTTCTAAGCCAGCCAAGGTAATCGGTGTGCTCCGCGATTATGCATTTATAGTTTTTCATTCCGACAAACAGGGTCTTAATACCGCCCTCGTTTACCGTCATTTGCGAAAAGGAATAAATTACGGACTGTATTACCGGTATTGCGAAGAAAAGAATTACTCCCACAAGCCAGGTTGAAATAAATAACCAGCCGTAACGGCTTTTCAGCTGTTCAATACCCCTGTATTTTTTCTTTTTCATACCTTTTCCTCCCAAATGAGGAAGCCGTGAGCACGAACGCTTCCCGCAGGTGAATTCAATTCCCCCGATGAATAGTTCACAAACACCGTTACACCGTTTTCGTATACTGTTTCTCTGAGTCCCGAATCGTGTATTTTATGGCTCTTAATTGCGGAATTTCCTATTTTGCCATAAAACTCCGAAAGCGTTTTGCTGTCGGAAACAATTCCGTCCTTAAGGTCGCTGTAAAGGCTGTTGTAAAACACCGGCACGCCGCTGTCTATAAGCTTTGTATCATATTTCGCGGTCAGGGTGTATGCAAGCCCCATACCGCCTTCAACCGCCTTGAGCAGCTCTTCTTCGCGGTCGGTGGCAAGATTCAGACTTTCGGTTGAAAGCGCCGTTCTTCCCCTTAACGCCATCTGATAAAACGGAATGTCGTCATCAAAGATCAGCGCCGCGTTTGAGCGTGCGGGTGAATTGAATATAACATCCGATTTAACCGCCGCGTAAGCGTTCGCCTCGCTTGACATAAATTTCTTTCCGCTTTTCTTTACATTTTCTATAATTTCGGAAACCTGCTCGGTCATACCCGATTTTGCGTAATACAGACCGGAGCTTTTATCGGTATAATCCGAATAAGCGGTATTGGAAAGCGATGAAAGACCTATTCCCGGCATAGCTTCCGCTTTTTTGATTATTTTATTTGTGATATATATCAGCTTATCACGCGCTGTGAGGGAATACGCCGAATCCGTTTCCCTGCCCAAAAGGGCTATATTGTAATCATATACCTTTGCGCGCTTTCTGTTGGCGCGCACCGCCGAATCAAAGTAGGAGGAAAGTCCGCCGCCCGATTTTGAAAACGTTACCGCGTCAAAATCGAAGAACAAGTCGGTATCGGAATTTTCACAGGTCTTTTTAAGCGAGGTAAGGTCTTTTGAAGAACCAAGCTTACCCGCAATTCCGAAACCGCCCGCGGGCTTTACCGAATCTATTCCGGTTTTGCCGAAGCCGCTGAGCGCCAGTGCGGAAACCTTAGCTCCGCCCTCCTCTAATTCCTTTACCATAGCCGTGGCGTCCTTAAGCGTGGTGGTCGCCAAAAGCGTGGTGTACGGCACACCGAGGAAGGATTTTGAAATCATTGTTCCGCCTACGGCGGTAATATTAAGGGTGGCAGCCTTTGCGTTTTCCGCCTTGCCCTCGGTTTTTTCAATGTAGCTGCGGTAAAGCCTTGCCATTCCGCTGTAATCGGCATTTTCGCCCGCAAGCGGGTAAAAGCCTATTTCAAGCGGGGCTTCAGTCATATTATCGGAGTAAACAAGCCCCTTGTAATATCTGTTATTGTAAAGCTCCTTTATGTTTGCGGTGTAGCCCCTTAACTGGTAGGTGGCATATACCGCTGAGTAGCCTACCGAGGTTGAGCCGATCGTTGCTTCAAGCAGGCAGGAGTCCGCGCCCTTTTCAATTATTGCAAAGGCTGCGGTATCCCCGCTTTTTGCTCCGTAAACCGGCAGTCTTATTGATTTTTCGGTTGAGGCTTTATCCCATTTTTCCTTTGAGGCGTCCTCGCCGTAAACCTCGGCAGAGTAGCTGTCGCCGGGCTGCGAAACCTCTTTGGGGTAAATAAGCGCTCCCGAGCCGGATGGGTAAAGCAGATACCCGTTTTTCTCGGTATTTTCTACCGAGCAGAAGAAGGGGGCTACCGAAACCGAAATCAGCATATTGCTGCCTTCCTCTATTCCCTTCGGGTCAAGTGTCACACTTAAACCGTTTTCCCTTAAGGTGTAGGTTATCGGAATCATTATTTCGGCATCGTCAAAGTAATATTCCACCTTAACGCCGTTATCGGTATTCTCTAAAACGGTGCGCCCGTTCTGAACGGCGGCGCTGTAGGATATCAGCTTTGAGGTAGTGTTATTCTGAGTATCAAGATATTCTATGAAAAGCACAGATTCAATCTGCGGGTGCCGTTTTATGGGCATTCCGAACTCATCAAACTGCTCCCCGCCCGAATTTACGGGGTTTGTTCCGTAAACCTTGCCCGTTTTCAAATCGGTAAGTGAAACACCGAGCGATGTGCGGTTTATTTCCAGGCGGTAATTTTCGTTTTGAGCAATAAGCTCATCGGAAACATCGGTCGAAAGCTTTTCCTTATCGTAGGAAAGTCTTTTTTGAGAAACCCCGGATCCGCCGCAGCCGCAGAGTAGCGCAGCAGTGAGAGCCAAAGCGCAAACCGATGATAAATATTTTTTGCGGATCAAAAGTAATTCCTCCCGTTTATGAAATAAGCTCCAGCAAAACGGTGATTAAGAAGCCACCTATTTGCTGTATCAACATTCCGACCAAAATCATCAGGAAAACCAAAACCGCAAGCCAGCAAACGCTCAAAACGCTTGAACCTATAAGCTTTCCGAAGCTGAAATCATGAATTTTAATAAGCCCTATAATCAAAAGCAACAGCGTATACCCTATTGCCAGCGTATCAAAGCCGTTTAAGAACATTGCCTCGCTCGGCAGAAGTATATTTGTAAGAATAAGTCTTAAAAAGCGTTCTATTATTATGGGCGACAGGCTGTAGCAGGTTACAATGCATATTTCCTTAAGCGTTCCCTTGCCCTGCATCAGCGTTGTAATCATCCAGTTGCTTATAACCCACAAAACAACCAGTCCCGCGCTTCTTATAAGCACCCAAACCGAGTTGAAGCTTGTGGGGTCGTACTGTGTAAACAGGAATCCGCCGCACAGCACCTGTATGACCGCCGTCACATAGAAAAGTGCCGTGAGCACGCCGCAGATTATAAGTGAGCCCTGCTTTTTCTCCTTTATCTCATCAAATGTAAGAACAGGATGAATAAGCGTTCTGAGCATCAGTCGAACCTGCTTTGATTTTATAAGCGTAAGCTTGCGCTTTGACGATATAATGATGAGTGCTGCAACAGCCGCAATAACAACTATTACAACAAGAAATATCAGCCAAAAATACTCGCGCATTAAATCCTTGCGGTGGAACTCAAATGCAAGGCTGTAGGTTTCGCGGTCATAGCCCTCGCGTGCAAGCTTCATTGCTTCCTTGTAGTCGCCGTCGGTAAGGTATGCCCTTGCAAGTCCGCTGTAAGCCGGCTGGAAGTTTCTGTCAAGGGTTATTACCTCCTCCCAGCCCTCCTTACATTCGGTATACTTGCCGTCAAGCGTATCTTCTATAAGACCAAGCACCTTTTTGCCGAAATCGGTTATTTTAAATACCGTAACCGTATTTTTCAGCTTATCGCTTACCAAAACGTCCGTTCCGTTAAGCGCAATTGCGTTAGCCGCGGAAAAGGTACCCTTCTGGCTGCCCTGACCGAGTCCCCCGCCGAAGGCGGTGAGCATACGGCAGGCTCTGTCGTAAAGATAGACCCTTCCGAATTGCGACTCAACACAGTAAACAAAGCCGCTGTCATTAACGGCAAGCCCTACAATATCCTGGTCTATCTGCGTGCCGTTATTAAAGGTCGTGTTAAAGCCGTCGTCGGTGAAATCGGTATCCTCCGAATCCATTATATTGTTTCCCGTGCCGGGGTTCAGCTTCTTTATCTGACCCTTTTTATCATAGGTTGAGGTCTTACCCGTGGCGGTGTAAACAAAATCGTTTTTATCAATTACAATATCCACAAATGAATAAGGGAGATTTCTCGCGCTTGCGCTCTTTTTTACATTGTTTGTGAACATTCTCTCAAAAACGGTTTTAATTGCCGTGGCAATATTTGAGGTTACATCATTCGCGCCGTAAAAGCCGGTAAAGGTCTTATCAGGTGCGTAAAGCAGAGCGCCGTAATAAGAGCCGTCGCTCAAAACATAAAGATACCCGTGCGAATCCATAACCGTTTTAAGCGGCTTGAAAACAAAGCTTTCGGGTATCAGCGACGATTCGGGAACAACATAAATGTCCTTTAGCGTACCGTCCGGGTTAGCCCTTAAAACACGTGCGTTATCGGTATCGCATATAAATATTGAGCCGTCCGAATGAACATAAAGGCTCTGCGCGCCGGTGTAATCGTAATCGGTGCCGTCGCCGCCCTTTATGTGACCTATTTCTCCCAAAAGCTCATAATTTGCATTAAGCACTACTATGCGGGCGGCATTATCAAGTATATAGACCTTTTTGCCGTCGGTGAAAACATCGTTGATTGTGGAAAACGGCTTTATGCCGAGCGATAAAGCGTCAAGCAATACGTCGGTTTCGTACATCGGGCGGCTATATACCGCCTTGCGTTCTTCACCTATATCATCCCAATATGTATAGCTTTCAAAGGGTATCTGTTCGGCGGGCGAAATCGCCGCTACGCCGAAAGCAGAGGACGCCAAACATATGAACGCCAGTAATACAGAAAGAAAACGCGCTGCGTTTTTAATCATAGGTTTTCGCTCCTTTGCTTATTCTTTAATTCCCGCACTGCTCATCGCCTCAACAACATTGCTCTGCGAAATAAGATATATAATAATAGGCGGAATCATCATAATGGTGGTAAGCGCCATTGCGCTGCCGGTTCGGGCGGTTCCGCCCGCGGTTACCTGCGTTACTATCTGCGGCAGGGTTTTAAGCTTTTCGTCAAAAATCGTTCCGTTCGGAATTGAAGCCCATATATCCCTGAATGCAAAAAGCGTAACTGTAAGCCATGCCGGTTTAATTATCGGCATTATTATCCGCCAGAATATACGGAAATACCCCGCGCCGTCAATCTTCGCGGCTTCAAGCAGCGCGTCGGGCACATAGCCCTCAATATACTGCTTTATAAGGAAAACTCCCAGCGTTCCCGCAAGCTGCGGCAGAATATATACCCAGTAGGTATTTACTATGTGCAGCTCCGAAAATATTACATACTGCGGAACGGAAAGGGTGTATGCGTTGAACATAAGCGCAAACTGAATTATCATGAAAATAATTCCCCTGCCCTTGTATGTTCCCTTTGAGAGCGAAAATGCCGCCATTGCGGAAAATACAATATTTAAAATTGAAGTAAAAACCGTTATGAACAGGCTGTTGAACACATAGCGTGAAAGCGGAACGGAAAGACTTGAAAGCAGCGTGGGAAGCGCCACGTAGTTTTCCGTGGTCGGTCGGCGCACAAAAAACGTCGGCGGGAAAATAAGCAGCTCGTCTATCGGCTTAAATGAGGTTACAACCGCGTATATAAGCGGCAGCATACTGAAAAGCCCGGCGGCGGTTATCAGCACAAAGCAGCATATATTGCCGAAGGTTGAGCGGGTAAAGCGCGTAGCCATTGATTTTTTACGGCTTGACGGTATGAATTTGTAATAAAGTTTTTTAATCATCAAAAGCACCTACCTGCTGACCGTATTCAAGGCTTTTCCGATAATCAGTCTTGTGAACGCCATCATTGCAAACAAAACCACCGCTATAGCCGAGGCGTAACCGAGCTCATAACGCACCGTCGCCATATCCGACATATGCGTGACAATGGTATCTACCGAGTACTGCACGCTCGGGTAGCCCGCAAGCTCAACCGCTACCGCACTTATTGAAAAGCTGCTTTGAATTTGCATTACCGCACTGAAAAGCAGCATATGCGACATTGAAGGGAGGGTTATATACCTTAGCTCCTGCCAGCGGTTTCTTATTCCGTCAATCGCGCCCGCCTCGTATAAATCGCGGTTTACATTTTGAAGACCCGAAATATTTGAAAGGAACGAAACGCCCATGCTCTGCCACAACTGCACAATAATTATTATTGTGAAAAGATACTGCGGGCTTTTGAGCCATACTATCGGCTCGGTTATAACGCCGGTTGACAGCAGAAGGCTGTTTATATAGCCGTAGCTATCGCCCGAAAAGGCGATTTTCCAAATGAAGTACGCGTTGCCCACAAGGGATGGTGCATAGAACATAAAGGAAAACAGCGTTCGCATTCCGGTGGAAAACTCGTTTACAAGCCACGCAAGCAGAAATGCAAGCAGAAATCCCGCAGGACCTACTACGATTGCAAGCGCAACTGTGTTTTTAAGCACGATTGCGAAAACCTCATCCTCAACGAACATACGCATGTAGTTGCCTATTCCCGTAAATTTCGGGGCTGACAGCATATCATATGAGGTCAGGCTTAAAACCATGGATGAAATAATCGGCAATACCGTGAATACAAAAAAGAAGGTAAAGAACGGCACAAGCAGCAATATCATAGGCAGCTGCTCTTTAAAGCCGGAATCCCGATGTGCCTTTAGGGGTTTTGCAGCCTTCATCATTTTACTCTCCTTCGCTGTATTCTTGAATTTTGCGTGTAATCTCGCTGTCGGCAGCCTTGCTCCATTTAACGATTGCGTCCTTTGCGTTTACGCCGTCGTTAAGCACCGACCAGTAAGCCTGATCAAGCGCACGGCCGAGGTAGTAGCTTCCCGGAACCTCGGGAACCTCCTTAACCTTTGCCCACTGCGTGAGAATTTTATCGAGATCCTCGCTGTCCCACGCCATTTTTTCAAGCGCGCCCACGGTTGCGGTCGCCTGCCTGCCGAGCATTCCTATAAGTGATTCAACATTGTTTGAATACCTGGTTTGCGTATCGGCGGCAGTCCACCATTTAAGGAACTCCCAGGCTTCCTTTTTATTCTTGGATTTTTCTATTATCGAGCAGCCCGTGCCGCCGCCGGCAACCGAATCGTTCCCGCCGGCTGTTCCCGGAACGGAGGCTATTGACCAGCGCCCCTTTATTTCGGGGGCTGCGCTGTAAAGCGTTAAATATGTAGTATAGGTGGATATACCCAGCGGCATTGTGCCCGCGCGGAAACGGTTGTAGAAATCCGCTTCCTTCTGATATCCGTAATCTGTGTAGAACTTAGTCCAGAAATCGAAAACCGAAATCTGCTCAATTCCCGTAAGTGAGGTGGCGTTAAGCTCCTTATTGTAAAGCGAAAGCCCCTTTTGCCCCATAAGCGTTGCAAACATATTAAGACTGCCTATACCGGTGCTTATCGTCTGCGATGAGGTTATCATTGTATACGGAACATATATATTCATATTGTTCCGCTGAATAATGGCTGATGTATAAAGGAACTCGTCCCAGGTTCTCGGAATTGTCAGCCCTAAATTTTCGAGAATGTCCGTCCTGTAGAAAAGCATATAGAAGGTCTGCGTATCGGGCAGAGCGTACAGCTTTCCGTTATATTCATAGGGCACCTGCGCGTCGGGCTGGAATCTTTTCAGCGTTTCGGCAATATCGTCAAATTGATTAAGGTCAGCCAGCGCCCCGCGTATTCCGAGGTTTACAGGCTCGGTTCTTGTCATATGCAGCGCCATATCGGGGAAATTGCCCGACAAAATACCGTTTACAAGCGAAGCGTTGGTTATCTGCACATCAACGTGTATTCCCGTCTGCTCGGTGAATGAGTCCCTTATAAGCGTATCAAGCGAGGTCGCCTGATCTCTGCCCCAGTTCACCCAAAGCTTTAAAGCTTTTTGCTTTTCTCCGTTTTCGGTATTCACGGTGTAATCGTCAAAAAACGAAACTATAAGGCGCTTAAAGCTATAGCCCATTTTTTTGAAAAAGCCGGTCTTTGTGTTTACAAAATCCTGTCCCGCAGGGGCTAACTGTATTGTATCAATGCAGAGCGGCATTTTCTTCATATCGTATAGCCATGAGCTTAACGAGGTGTAATTAGAGTAATAATCGCTTACATACTGGTGCGCGGTGTAGGGTCTGTCAAGCATATTATTAAGCACGCGCGACATATTCTTAAGCGCCGAAATATACTGGCTGCTCCGCTTACCCGTAAAGCCCTCTAAATCAGCCACCAGCGATAAAAGCTCCTTATCGCAGTAGGTAAAGGTCTCCTTTAAATCGGGTATCTGTGTGAAAAGCTCATAATCCAGGTTCACATCCGGAGTAGCGCCGGTTATTTTTACTATGTCTATATACTTATCGCCGAGCTTTTCCACTATTCCGTAAAGGCGGTAAAAATAATCCGCCATTGCGCCGAGCGTCACTTCAAGCGATAAGGTATGGCTGCCCTTTTCCAAATAAAGGTAATAGGGGTCTTCCCCGCCGTATTTCAAAAATTCCCATTTTGCCGAATACGGGAAGCGTATGCCTTTAGCCTCCGAAAAGGGAGTTTTGCCGTCTATTTTAAGCCAACGCCAGCTTTCGGCGTTTATAACGTCGCTTTGGCGGTATCTGAATCCTAAAGAGTAATACCCGCTTTCCTTTACCTCAAAATTCCATACAAGGAACTGCCCTGCGTCCTGCCAGGAGGTTCCGCCTATGTAATTCAGCTTTGTAAGGCTGGGGCTGCCGGGGGTCATTCCCGCGTTTGAGTTATCCGATTTCGGAATAAGGCTTGAAGCGGATTTTAAAACGGCGCTCTCGCCCTCAATTACTATTGTTTCGGCAGAGGTGCTTTTATCCTCCTTGAAGTCCTTTGAATAATCCGAATAATCGGGTACAGCCTCGGGAGCTTCAAGTATAAGCTCTGCCACAGCCACCGTCTGCCCGGGATTTTCCAAAGCAACGGTATGCTCGCCGGCGGTAAGATAAAACGCATACGGCTCAACCGTCTCGCCCGTGCTGCTTTTTGCCAAAACCCCGTAATAATCCTTTATTTCGGTCTGCTCGGGGGTCAGGTCGTTGCCGTCACTATCGGTTTTAAAGCTTTCCTGCGCGTTTTGCCAAACTCGCGGGAAGGTAAGGCTCTTTGCTTCTTCAAACGGCGCTTTGCCGTCCGTTTTTAAAGTAAAGGCATAATCAACGCCGGTATCAACCGCGGTGTACGAAAGCCTTATATTGTAAAGCGCGTCCTCGGGAACGGTGAACTTCCATTCTGCGCCGCAGTCGCTCTTTGAAAACACAACCGCGTCCTTTCCGTTTACGCTCTTTAAAGCTGCACCGCCGTATACCCGCGCTGCGCCCGATGAAAGCGCAATACTTTTTTCGGCGCTTTTGCGGTCGGTCATATCCGCCGCATAGGTTTTATAGGAAACCAATGAAACCTCACCGGCGGCAGCCGTTACGGAATTAGTTGCCTGCTCTGCCGATACGGTTACAGCGAGCCGCGGCAGTGAAGACGCGGATATTAAAACAGCTGTCATAAGGCTTGCAAACCGTATAACCGATTTTTTATCCATTGAAATACCTACTCCTTTTTTAATAGGATTGAGAATACCCGAATACCTCGCATTCGGATATTCTCAATCCGGCAAGGCAAATTTGCCTTGCCGAATTTTATTTAACTTAATCAGTATTTTTATCCATTTCCTGGGTGGGCGTCTGTAAAACAAGAACGTCACCCTGTGTCTGGTAAAGGCGAACATACTCTACCGAGTATTCTGCAGGAAGACTTCCTTCATTATTTTCTATTGTGTTAGTCTTTTCTTTATTTGCTACCGGGCTGTTGGTGGTTATAAGCTGATTGTCAAAGAGAATATTGACTGTATCGTCAAAATCGCCCTTATAGCCCATTTCTTTAAGTGCAGCCATAGTATAGGTTGCAAAGCATTCTCCGTCAATGTAGAATTTCATTTCATCAGCCGTCCAAAGGAAGCCGTAGGTGTGATATTCATTTGCCAAATTCTCAGCATTTTTGAACTTGTAATTACCAACCGCAGCCTGGCAATGGTCATTTTCATCCGACTTATTCGTTTCGTGTATTGTTATACCGTTTTTGTCGGTATAGCCGAACGGTTCTATAATATCCACTTCCATATTATAGCCGTCCTTACCGGTCGAATCGGCCTGCTTTGCGTTGGGGCTTCTCAGCCACAGCGACGGCCAGCAGCCCGCTTTATACGGAACCTTTGCCCTAACCTCAAGATAACCGTACTTAAAGCTCATTCTGTTTTCGGTGGTTATTGAGTTTGTTGTTAAATATGTTTTGCCGTTGTACTTTGTGGTATCGGGATTTTTATACGCCGTCATTAAAAGTCTGCCGTTGCCCACCGATCTTACAGTACCCTCGTTAAAGTTGCCCACACCGTCATATGCGGTCATTCGCGGCTGATTGGTGCGCCATTTGGCATTATCAAACGTTCTGCCTTTAAATTCATCGTTCCACACAAGGCTGTAGCCCTCGGGTACATATTCGTCTTCGGAGCTTTCATATACGGCTGTCTTTTTCTTTAGGTTTACAAGGTCAAGAATATTCTGTTCACCGTCGGAGTTGATATCCCAAACAAGCGCCGTTTCAACTCCTAAAAGATGCTTTCTGAGTAAAATAAGATCTTCGGAATTGCTCTTGTCGTCGCCGTTTATATCGCCCATACGCTGAGATACTATTTTCAACCTTGGATAACTGTTTTGCGTTGGAGCAAACGCGCCGTTTTCCCAATCGAAACCAGTCATTGTTGTTTTTGCGTTATCACCGATAATGGTTAAAAGTGCTTCCGGTGAATCTATTAAATATGAATTAGTTGCATCAACATTCTTGGTATTGGAATTTAAAGCAAAATTCGGGAAAGCAAAGCAATTATCAATATTATTCTTTGCATATGCCGGCAAATTTCCGGCAAGACCGGAGCGGTTTTCCCAGCTTACTCCCCTTACGTCAGCTAAAGAAGCGCAGCCTCTAAAGTTAAATTCGCCATTGTCATCATTCTTGACGCCGCCTACTAATCCACCAACGCGCGCGTCGGAGCCTGAGGAAGAAATCATTACATTATCGTCTACAAAACAATTTTCAAACGTCAGCGATTTAGCATTGCCGGTATAAACATAACCGAATATCGAACCCGCATTGTCATCACTGCTGAGCGACGCATTTGAAATAATAAGATTTTTAACGGTAATGTTATAAGACCAAATATCAGCATACGGTATAAGTCCTGCAACACCGGTTCCGCTGTAGTACAGACCGTATATTGTATATCCGTCGCCGTCAATATTTCCGCCGAAGCGCTGAGTGAACGCAACGGAATACCAACTGTTTGGAGAATTTTTTGCCCAATCGGGATCAGTCACATCATTCAGGTAAATATCTGCCGCAAGCTTATAATATTTACCCATTGAGAAACTGGTATTATTAGAAGCCGTATCTATAACATCGTGCTTTATCAGATATGCAAGCTGTCTTGCGGTTTCTATTATATAAGGATCGGTCTCAGTACCGCTGCCGCCGGCATAGCCTGTGGCAACCTTGCCGTCCCAGATTTCGCCTTTTACCCCGTCAAGGTTTACATTCTTAAATACCGGGAAGCTGTCAGTTGTATCCCAAACGTTTTCCCAATCAAGGTTCGGCATATTAGCTTTGGCTGCCTCGCCTTTCATATTTTCAAGCGAGCAAATTGATGTCTTACCTGTAGAATCCTCCACGGCAGTATAGCAATTAGCAATATTAAGAGTAACGCTGGGGTATTTTCCAAACATCTTATCGCCGAGAATACTGTTACTTACATTTATAGAACCCCACCATGTATTACCCATAATTGAGCCTGCTAATGTTCCGCTGCTCTGTGAGGAAAGCACTGCGCAATCAAGAACTGTAATTGTTCCCCAACCATATGCAAAAAGACCGCCTGCTGAATTATTATTGGAAGTATCTTTGCATATTAAAGTTACATTTTCGTGAATATAAGTCTTTGAAACTGTTACGGTGCTCCCGCCCTGAACAAAGCCTATCAAAGCAGCAATACCGTAACCAGTAGATTCGATGTAACTGTTATCAATTTGAATATTTTTAACAGTAACAGTATTTTTAATTGCAGGCAACAGCCCAACTAATGAATCACTGCCGTTGTAATAAATACCGTTTACAGTATGACCGTCGCCATCCAGCGTTCCCTGAAAAGCCTTATTACTTATTGCCGGGCGCGTATACCACGCTTTGGGATTATTATTTTTCCAATTTGAATCAGAAACATCATTTAAGTAAATGTCATTTGTAAGCTTAAAATATTTTTCGTATGAGCCGTCGCCCTCGTTCACCATTTTGGCAAGCTCGGAACCATTTGAAATCAAATAAGGCTCATCTAATGTTCCCTTGCCGCCGGCATAGCTGTCGGCAATTGTGCCGTCCCACACATTGGACGCCGCCGTTGCGGGAACTGCAGCGGCTGTAATAACCGCCGATAGGAGCATTGCAAAAGTCAGGATAAATGCCAAGGTCTTTTTTAATTTTGGATATTCGCTGTTTTTCATTTTTTTAACTCCTTTTCATAATTTTTATTTATACCGGATGTAAAATCGCGGTCAAATACTATTTTGCAAGGTAAAGGGTGCTCTTGCCGTCGTTTTTCTGATAAAGGCGTACCCAGTCTACATCATACTCAACCGGAAGATCCGCCGCGTAAATTTCGCAGCCGTCATACGCCTTAAAGGAGCTTGACTGCGTGAACAAATGGTTATTCAGTATCAGGTGGAGCTGCGTGTTGAAGCCGTTCATACCCGAAGCGCCGTCATCAAAATTCTTTGTTATATCATAGGTGTAGTACTTCTTGCCGTCTATATACATTGACATCTCGGTGGGAGTCCACTCAAAGCCGTAAAGGTGATACTCGTTGTTGAGGTCTGCGGAATCGAAGGTGTATTTTTCGTTTTCGTCGTTCCACATGGTGTGGTTGCCGTCACCGTACCATTTATGTACATTCGGCGCAAGGGTATCTGTGCTTGAGAATACCTCGAAAATATCAATCTCTATTGAGTAATCGTCAATGGTGTATATGCGCTGCTTGCCGTCAGGTCCTAAAGAGCCGTAGCTTGAAGTCCAGAAGGAGGGCCACGCACCGCGAACGAACGGAACACGCGCGCGCATTTCCATATAGCCGTATTTCCAGCTCATAGTGTCGTAGGTTGTGACCGACCAGGGCGCTGCAAACTCTATTCCGGCACGCTTAGGATCCCAGTGCCTTAAAGCGAACATTTTCATTACGCCGTTTTCAACGCGGGTGGTAAGGTCGGTGTTATCAAGCATAAGCTCTGCGGTTGCCGCCATTTTTGTGGCTCTGCTCCAAAGCTTTGTATCAAGCGCCGTTCCCTCGAACTCATCGCCCCATACATATGTATATCCGAGCTTGGTTGCCGTAAAATCGGAGCTTACCGAGAATGTAAAGGCGCTGCCCTTTTTGTACTTTATGCGGGTATAGGTTTGAACGGCTGCTTTTACGGTTGCGTCATGCCCGCCGCCGAATATAAGCTTTTTGCCTTGTACCCTTGCGAAATACTCGCCGTCCTTTGCGGAATATTTATAGCGCTTTGTGCTGCCTATAATTATTTCCTTATCCTTTGCGGCGGTATCGTCCGTTACGATTTTAAGAGTGACCGAAGCGTTTTTAGCAAAATACTGCTTTATTGTTTCCGCTGTGCGCTCCGCGTTTTTATTGCCCTTGGGAATAACTATCACATATCCGTCCGGTCCGCTCCAGGAAACGGTTTTGTAATTTATAACCGAGCTTGAGCCATCGGATTTTCCGCTGCCCGAATCGGTCGGGATGGTGCGGTCGGTATGATACCCGTTATCCGAGTCGGAGCTTGTTATATCGTCCGACAGATTGCTGCGGCTGCCCGTACCGGAGGTATTATCCGAAGAAACATCCGAGCTTTGATCGGACGAATCCGAGGAATCCGAAGAAACGGAGTCTGTGCCCGAATTTTGCGAGGAATTTGGCTTTTTTGAGTCGGTATCTGTTTTTGTTTTTTCCTTACAGCCTGCAGAAGCGAAAAGCATGACCGCGCAAAGCAACAGTGCTGCAAACCTTTTTCTTGGATACATGGTATCCTGCCCCCTGACTTATGTTTTTTGGTTATGCGCTACATTTACCGAATGAAAAATCAAACGCCCTGTTCCCTATTACGCGTATATATGTATAGGTACAATAGTCAAAAAAGCTGATTAAACATTCGATTTTATTTACAAATTTATTATAGCACATAATCATACGCCTTACAATGTGATAAATTGACGATTAGATGTGAAAAATTAAAATTCCTTGTTATTTATTTACAAATAAATGAAATTAATTAAATGCGCTTTACGCATTTTATACTATATAGGCGGGTTATGTAAAATTTTCCACCTTGCATTTTACTCATATTTTGCTATAATTTAACTTAGATATTATATAAAAGGTGATGAAGTATGAACAATGAGCATATAAATTCATTTCCGTTTAATCCAACTGAGTTTCCTTTTAACATAGAAATTTCGGGAATTTCCAACTGTGATGAAGAATACACAGTTTACCGAGAAAAAAGCTACTGTTACATTTTGGAATACATTTATGAAGGCTCCGGCACGCTTATATGCAACGGGCGCGAATACAAGGTTGGCAAGGGTGACGCATACCTGCTGCCCAAGGGCAGCAACCACCGCTATTATCCCGATAAAACGTGGGATAAAATATGGTTTAACATTGACGGAATACTCGTTTCAAATCTCATATTTGCCTATGGGCTTGAAAATACCATTGTTTTTAAAAACTTCAACCGCAAAAAGCTTTTTGAGGATTTATTTGAAATTACAAATTCAAAAAAATCGAACGCCGAAATAATGCTTCTCGCGTCAATTCAGTTTCACATTATAATTCAGGAAATGTACAATTCATTACAGAGAATCGCCACAAACAGTAATGTGAATAAAATTAAAAAAATGCTTGACGACAATATTTACGAAAAGGATATTTCACTCAAAGCAATAGCCGATAAGCTTTGCATTTCACAGGCGCAGATAATAAATATTTTCAAGCGCACGTTTAATATGACGCCCTACCAGTATTTTTCAAAAAAACGCATTGAAATTGCAGCCTCGCTGCTTCTCAACTCAGATACGCCTATAAAGGAAATAGCGGCGCTGCTGAATTATTCCGACCAGCCCTATTTTTCAAACGCGTTCAAAAAAATTATGGGAATATCACCCGAAAAATACCGAAAGATGAACGTCAACAGCGATATTACCAAATCCAATATTAACAATAAAATCCTTATGGAGCAAGCGGAAAATCTTCCCTTTGCGCTTAAGGTTGACAGACACTGAACTTAAACTCAGAAAGTGAGCCCCATTATTATGATTAAATTTTCTCCCGAGAACAAAACATTTTATCTTAACACAAAAAATTCAAGCTATATTATCAGCATTCTGGATAACGGTCTGCTCTGCCATAAATATTACGGCGCCTCTGTCGCCGAGGATAATATGGAATACTACAACCTTTTTACAAAGCATGAGTACACGCCCAATATGGTTTTAAACGGCTATACGTTTTCAAAGGATAATCTGCCGCAGGAATACCCTGTATTCGGGCGGGGAGATTTTCGCAGCCCCGCGGTTTGTGTTGAGCGACCCGACGGCAGATGTGTAAACGACCTTATATATAAAAGCCACGAAATAACCGCAGGCGTACCGAAAATTGAGGGGCTGCCGTATTTCAATAAAAACACCGAAGGTGTATCAACCTTAAAAATTGTTCTTACCGACTGTGTTTCCGGCTTTGAATGTGCCCTTTTCTATTCGGTTTTTGAAAATGAAGACGCAATTACAAGGCACGCCGTAATTACAAACACAACGGATAAAGGCTTAAAGCTCCGCTCGGCGGACAGTCTTTCGGTAGATTTTGAGGCTAAGGAATTTGACTTTTTAACCCTGCGCGGCGCCTGGGCAAGAGAGCGGCATATAAACCGCCGTTCCCTCAGCTACGGCACCACGTCTATTGAAAGCCGACGGGGTTCATCCGGTCACCAGCATAATCCGTTTGCCGCGCTTATATCGCGCAATACAACCGAGGAAAGCGGCGAGGCTTACGGCTTTGCGCTTGTTTACAGCGGTAATTTCAGAATTTCAGCCGAGGTTGACCAATTTTCTTCAACCCGACTGCAAATGGGCATAAACCCGAACGGCTTTACATATGTTTTATCGCCCGGGGAAAGCTTTACTACCCCGCAGGCTGTTTCGGTATACAGTAATTCGGGGCTTTGCGGAATGTCGCACAGCTTTCACAATATGTGCAAAAATCACCTGGGAAGATCAGCCGAAAAAGCCGAAAAGCACCCCATAATTATTAACAGCTGGGAGGCAATGTATTTTGATATTACCGAAAAGCGCATAGAAAACCTTGTGCGCAGCTGCCGCGGTCTCGGAATTGATACATTTGTTTTGGATGACGGATGGTTCGGCTGCAGAAAAAGCGATAATTCCTCGCTCGGGGATTGGTATATTGATAAAAACAAGTTTCCTAACGGGCTTAAAAATATTATAAGCATATGCAAAGAAAACGGAATGAGCTTCGGAATATGGTTTGAGCCCGAAATGATTTCGGAAAACAGCGAGCTTTACCGCCGCCACCCCGATTGGTGTATTCACACGCCCGGCTGCGCCCCCATAGAAAGCCGCAGCCAGCTTGTGCTCGATATGGCTCGCAGCGAGGTTGTAGACTGCATTTACAACCAGCTTGCAGCCCTGCTTAATGAATATGATATAACCTATGTTAAATGGGATATGAACCGCAATATTACCGATAACGGCTCTGCCTCGCTTTCGGCGGACGCGCAGGGCGAGCACGCGCACAGATATATTTTAGGCGTTTACAGCCTTATGGACCGCCTTACAAAGGCTTTTCCCAATGTTCTTTTTGAAGGGTGTGCGGGCGGCGGTGGTCGGTTTGATTTCGGTATTCTTTACTATATGCCCCAAATTTGGACAAGTGATGATACCGACGCCGTGGAACGGCTGAAAATTCAATACGGCACCAGTATGGTCTACCCGATATCGGCTATGACCGCCCATGTTTCCGCCTGCCCTAATCACCAAACGGGGCGAATTACACCGTTTAAAACAAGGGGCGATATTGCCCAAATTTGCAATTTCGGTTATGAGCTTGACGCAAGCAAGCTATCAAGCGATGAAACCGAACAAATAAAAGAGCAAATCAAGCTTCACAGAAAAATTGAGCCTATGATTTACAACGGGGATTTTTACCGCCTTATAAGCCCCTTTGAAAGTGATTGCTGCTGCTGGCAAATTGCGGCGCAGGATAAAAAGACCTCGGCAGTTGTATTTGCCGCGCAAAAGGCAACGCCCAACAGCGGCGGTTTTTACATAAAATTGCGCGGTCTTGACCCCGAAAGTATATACACCGTTTCACCTATGAACATAAAGTTGCACGGCAAAACGCTTATGAATGCCGGGCTACCCATAACAAAGGAATATTTTGATTTTAACACCGCAGTTTTTGAATTGACAGCCGAAGACGTGAGCGTGTCGTAAACTCGACACGCTCTTGGACGGGAATGCCGCTCGCTCGAAAATCAAAGATTTTCGGACTGCACTCTATCCCCGCCAATACCACCCCAGTACCCTTGAAAAACCGCTGAATAAGCGGTTTTTCGCTTATAAGGTGTTTTTCCGCCGCGCCTGTCAGCGGAAAAACAAAAAAATGCGGCGTTAACGCCGCAAAATTAAATTTCTGAGTTTATTGACCGTCTGAGGCTTTTAATAAACTAAATATTTTCCGCTGTCATTACAGCGTCTTTTCCGGGGCCTGCGTTAAATTTATAGGCTATGCTCCTGTTTACCGAAAACACATCTATACAGGTTTCTCTTTCGGTTCCCTCGGTGCGGTCGGTCATAAGCACCCACGGTAAATTTTTATCTTCGCCCGGCTCGCCGCAGCCGCCCCACGCGTTTTCACAACCGGTTGCTACCTGCCACAAATCAATATCCTTACTGTAATGCACCAGCTCGGCGTGTTGGTGCCCAAAATTATAAAGCAATATTTTACCGTTTTTAATATTGCCGAAATCCCTGTTTACACAAATTTTTCTGCCGTTTAAATCGGTATAATCAAATGAAATTGCACTGCGTTCTTTAAACGCCTTGAAAATCCTCCGCAAATTTTCGCCGTTTTTACAGTTGCAGCTTGTGTCATTCTCAATTCCCATATGAGATATTATTATGTAATCCCAATCCTCCGGCGCGCACAGCGCCTGCCCGCACAGCCAGTCGAGCTGTTCATTGGTATACCAAAAGCGCGGAAGTCGGTTTACATTTTCCGTAACCGTGCCGTTTTCATCAAACGGTTTGCGCATATCCATAGTATCAAGCACTATCACACGGGTCTTTTTTCGGTTTAAGTCGTAATAAAAATATTTTGAAAATTCGTAGCTTTTATCGTGAACGCAATTTTTTGCAAAGGGGTAATTACCCAATACCTTTTCTTTCCAATCCTTATCGCTTATAAGCCACTCAAGGCGAATTTCAGGTACATCGGGATTTAAAATCTGAAAACCGTTATCATCGTGATTTCCAAAGGCAATTATAACAGGCTTTGTGCAATTCCGCAGCGGGCTGAGCGTGCGGTTAATTGTATCAATTACCGCCTGTTTTCCCTTTATGCTGTATGAATTTATAATATCGCCGCCTATAGCAAGAAAATCAATATTATCGTTGTTTTCCGCGAAATTAACCGCTGCTTTAAGGTGACTTATTGTTTTTTCAATTCTGTTTTCAACTGCCGCTGCATCCTCAAATACCTTTAATTCGCCATTTGAATTTTTGCGAAGATATTCGTCAGCGTGAATATCGGCGCAGAAAACATAATTAACGGCGTCGGAGCCTACGCGGTTTATCTGCCTGTTTATCTCGTCAAACCGCTCCCTTACGGTGTAATTCATACTTATTCTCCCCTGCAAATAAAATTATGTGTTTGCATTGCAATTATAGCATATATTTTTTTTACGCGCAATGTAAATAATTACCGATATGCTGTGAAAAATTAAAGCCCTCCGTTTGTCAGGGCTTGCGCCAAAACAGCCGGAAGACTTTATATATATACTACCGTTAATTTTTTTATCGCTTGTAAGAACGGTTTTACCGCCCATATAGGGCCTTAAAGCTTCGGGAATCAAAACGCTGTAATGCTCGCCGTCAAAACGGAGATTGTTTTCAAGGAAAGCTATAAGCATACGCGGCGGGGCTACAACCGTGTTGTTGAGGGTGTGGGCAAGGTATTTTTTACCGTCCGCGCCCTTTACTCTTATACCCAGTCTTCTTGCCTGTGCGTCGCCGAGGTTGGAGCAGGAGCATACCTCAAAATACTTCTGCTGCTTGGGCGACCACGCCTCAACGTCGTAAGATTTGACCTTTAAATCGGCAAGGTCGCCTGTGCAGCACTCAAGGGTTCTTACGGGTATATCCATACTGCGGAAAAGCTCTACCGAGTATCTCCACATTTTATTGAACCAATCCATGCTTTCCTCGGGGCGGCAAATAACTATCATTTTCTGCTTTTCAAACTGGTGTATACGGTAAATTCCGCGCTCCTCAATGCCGTGCGCGCCCTTTTCCTTGCGGAAGCAGGGAGTCTGCCCTGTAGGACGCATAAATTGAGTTCCATTCCCTGCGTTCCTCCTCAGATAAGTTTTTATCCAATTCGGCTAAATTAAGATTTCGTAAGTCCATTTAACAACCTCCGTAAAATATGTATTTTGCATTTTCCTTTACCGCAAAGCGGCAGTCCGGCGGAACAATCATACGCTCCGCCTGTTCTTTTTGCTCCAAAACAAATATTGCCGTACCGTATTTCCCTGCCATTCCGCCGAGCATTGCGTTTACGACCTGTTCCCTGCCCGGGTCAACCACACAAATATCATAACGGCAGAGCTTTTGCTCGCGCTCCTTAAAAAATGTAAGCGAAAATGGCGGCTGACCTCGGCAATATATTTCGGGCGGATGTCCGCAAACAGCCAGCATTACCTCAAACGCGGTTTCGGTATTTCTGTCGCATATCAAAGCTGTATCATCGCAGTAATATTCGCCTGTTTTTATCAGCTTACGGTTTACTTCAAGCTGATGGAGCGACACCTCAAACGAATATGCGTCGGGGCAGAGCCTTTTAAGCATTTCGGCTTTCATACCGCCGTATTCCCGCACAATTTCAAGTATTTTCTTTTGCGTTTTAGTCAGAAGCATAGAGCATCTCCCTGTCTATCATATTGTCCGGCAATTCAAGCAAGGTGCTTGTGTGATCTGCATTTACGGCGTTTAAAATAACCGAGTAAAGGTAGCCCTGCGGGTTTTGCACCTCGTTTTCGTTGTGCCGCAGCACCTCCACTGCGTCTATAAGCGTATCGCGGTTCACTTTTCGTAAAAGATTCCGTATTTCCGCTTGCGGCAGCACAGCGCCGGACAGCTTAATGCTCTGCTTGTAGTAAAGCACTCTTACAGTGCTTTCAAGCATTTGCGCGGTTTTGCTTTCAAAGCTTTTCAATTCGCAGTTTTGTAAAATTTCCGCCAGCTCCGTTCCCTCTCCCGATTGACTTGATTGAGGGATTTCTTCATACATACTTGATTTATTTTTATTATATATTTTTTTATTTAATTGCGTGGGTTTTTCCAACGTTGGTTTTACCTGCGTAGGTTTATCCAATGTTGGTTTTTCCAATGTAGGCTTTTCCGATATAGGCTGCTCCCTTATTATGTATTCCGTACCGCGCAGTCTTCCTTGCTCGTCACGCTCGCGGGTGCGGGTTATATATCCCTCGTTTTCCAATTCGGTTATAGCCTTGCGTATGGCGTCAACCTTTTCGAGACTTATATGCGCAAGCCCTTGCAGGGTATAATCCCAATCGTCCGGCAAAGAAAGCATTAAGGATAGCAATCCCTTTGCTTTTAGTGACAGCGCCCTGTTCTTTAAATGATGATTAGACATTACCGTATAATCGTGGGTTCGTTCTACTCTGAATACTGACATTTTTAAATATCCCTTTCCTTTACTGTTTGTAGCTTTCTGCAATCTATCCCGTCGGACAGATCAAAGCTTTCCTTTTCGTCTTCGTCCGTATCAAGCGGCATTTCAAACTGCATTTTGTACTGCGGTACTTTTTTGTTTTTCGTCTTTTCCGGCTTTTTGAGCTTCCAGGCGGGTATATGCTCCGCCGCCTTGCAGTATTTTAACAGCTTAAAGGACGGATGCTCTTCCGGCGTTATCTTATTGAGTAACAACGGCTTTGCGCCGCGCACCAAAAGTATTGCCTTGTCTTTGGGCAGCCGCAGCATTTCCTCGGCGGTCTCGGTGGTTAAAGGGTGCAGCACCGCTCTTTTACCCCTTAAAATCTCCTTTACGGCGTTTACCTGCCAATCGAGCAAAAAGATATGCACCCCGTACTCCGCCGCCGTTTCCATTCGCGGTATATCCATATCTATGCCTATTAAAATCTTTTCCGCCGCGTCATAATAATTCTTTTCGGGCGGTTTATATTTTGCCTTTAAAATATTCTCGGTTATGATTCTACGGTGTTCCCTTACGGATATTATACGCATTTGTCTTGCGCCATTCACCGACAAAGGAAAGAATGTAACCGGGCAATCCAATCTTCTTATACCTGTGAGAACGGGCAACGCTCTTGAATTGGTGGTCTTGCGTGCGGAATATTCTATAATCTTTTCAAGGCTTTTATCTCCCGTAAATGCCGCGGCGCTTTTTCTGCCGCCGGTTAAGATGTTCATTGTAAAGGTGTTGCGCTCGGCTTCGGGGTACAAGCCGTCGTTTTCCTCGGTTATATAGTACACGGCGCGGGAGGTGTTTTTGGTATATAACATTCCGTTGAACCATGCCGTACCTAAAGGATTTTTATTCTTTTCACGCCTTAAAGCAAGAATTTCTGTATTGCCCAAAAACAAACTGCACTACCCTAATTCGTGCAAAAGCCGCATATCCGTAAAGATTCCGGCTTCATCATCCGGCAGTACAAAGATATGACAGGCGCTTTCATTCCGCTGCTCGGTAAATAATCCGAGGGACATTTCAAATCGGTCGTCGTCCGGGAAAAGTCTGCCCTTTAAAACATTCTGCACTGCCTTAAAGCCCTTGTTGTCGTGGTCGAAAACATCGCTGCAATCCCGCGGGCAAAACTCTATTATTCCGAGATACGCTTTACTGAAAAACGGCAGTTTTATTCCGTCAAACTCCGCAGAGTTTAAAAGTCTTAAAATACTGTCGGTCACATACTGCGTGCCGCCGGTTACACGGCAATGGGGCAGCAGTGCGTTCAGCTTTATATGTACCCACCCTTCGGGCGTTACGGATATTTCTCCGTATATCTCCTTTGCCTTGCCGGGCTTAATTTCCATGTTTGTTTCTTCCTTGCTTTTCAGTTGCCAGTAAAGCCGGCGCATTTCAATACACGCCATTTCCTGCTGTTGTAACGCTACCTCCAGCAGATTATTAAAGCGCTCGCTCTCAGGCGGCACGCCTATTAGCGAATCCACGCAAGCCCCGCTTGCCAAAATCCGCTTTTTCATTTCTTTTAATAATTGAAAATTTGTAGACAATTTAAAAATCCTTTCTTGACACTTTTTGAATTGTACGCTATAATGTACATATAATAGAATAAGAGGTGAACGGTATGACAAATACAAACATTACGAATTTCAGACAAAATGTTTTCGATTACATCAATCAGGCGATTGAATACAACGACATCATAAATGTAAGCACCAAAAACGGTAACGCCGTTATTATGAGCGAGGAAGAATATAACGGAATAATGGAAACACTGTATTTATCCTCCGATCCGCAGGTCAGAAGTGAAATATTGTCCGGAAAGGATACGCCGTTATCCGAATGTATTCCTGCTTCCGAGGTTGAGTGGTAATGTATACTGTTGTTTATACAAAGGCTGCCGCAAAGCACATCACGCTGCTGAAATCCGCAAATTTGGATAAACGGGCAAAAAAACTGGTAGACCTTGTAACCGAAAACCCGTTCCAAAACCCGCCGCCTTATGAGAAGCTTCTGGGCAATATGAACGGTCTTTACTCACGCCGTATAAACATACATCACCGTTTGGTGTATCGGGTATACTCGGAGGAAAAAACCGTTAAGATTATCAGCATGTGGTCGCATTACGAATTTTAATTTTTCACTCTAAAAGACTTGTCTTAATCGGACAGGTCTTTTTTATTTTCTTTCCCCATCTGCACCAAGCACATAGTCACCGTGCCGACCAAGCCGCCGAACATTGCTCCGCACACAAAACATATAACTCCCATTTTCTATTCCTCCCGTTTTATTGTTTTCATTTAATCGTTTTTTACTCTTTTCGCAAGGCTTTCGCGGTCAGTGGTTATAAGGTCAAACTCGGTATCAGACGAACGGATCTCTACCGCTATACGGTTTCTTCCCGCGCATAAAAGCCCCTCGCCTCTGCCCGCACGGATAACCTCTATCGTCTCGCTTTCGGTAAGCATCAGCTTTTCCTGCAATTTAACCGCCTCGGTTTCTTCTAATTCCAGCAATAGCTTTAATCTGCTGTTGCCGAGTAAAGCGTCCCCGAATATCATACGGCGGCAGTTAGTGTTTTTCTCTGAATTGTAATAGCTTTCCAGCCTTTCGCAAAACGCGGATATATCCGCAAGTCTTGTCTCTACAATAATCTGCAATTCATCCGGTGCGGTTTTAAGAAACGCCGCAAAGCCGGATATAATGTTCTTCTGCTCAAGCTCGGATTTTAAGTAGAAATTCAGCGGCAGCACCTCTAACACGGTCACAAATTTACCGTTTTTAAGCGCAATTACTCCGCCGTATATTTCCTTTACAGGCACTAACCTTTCCGTTCCGTCCTCTGCATTTTTATCCCCGCTTCCGAACAGAATATTTTTAAGATTCATTTTTTACACCACCATTGTATGTTAAAATTTTCGCCTGCCGTTTAAAGCGGATATATTGCTTTAAAAATTCCAAAAGGCTCATATCCCCGATGCCTATTAGCGCAAACCCGCCTATAATAACGGTGACGGCGCTTACAATTCCTATACGAACTAAAAGACCGAACGGCAATATGCGCATTAAAAGCGCCGCCAAAGGCACACAAATAAGCACCGCCTCTACAGCGTTGCGTATTTCAAAAAGCCCGAACAGCCGCCCGGCGTCGGTAAAATTCACGGGTATTACTACGGTTATTTCTTCCATTAAATTTCCTCCT
>CAKSQS010000020.1 GCA_934486705.1 uncultured Eubacteriales bacterium | reverse complement strand
TTCAGCACCGGAACGGGGTAATTTTCGGAAAGCAGCTCCGAAACAGCGCTGCCGAGCCCGCCTATAACCGAATGCTCCTCTGCGGTAACAACAGCGCCCGTTTCCTTTGCCGCCTTTAAAATAATATCGTTATCAAGCGGCTTTATTGTATGAATGTTTATAACGCGCGCGTTTATTCCCTCGTTTTTAAGCAGCTCATGAGCCTCAAGCGCCTCGTTTACCAAAAGACCCGTGGCAACTATTGTAACATCGTTACCCTCGCGCAGTTCTACACCCTTGCCGACCTCGAATTTATAATCGTCGTCAAATATAACCGGAACGGCAAGTCTGCCGAAGCGCATATAAACAGGGCCGTCAATTTCAAGCGCGGCTCTTACCGCCTTTTTAGCCTCGGTTTCGTCCGCCGGGTTTATAATTGTCATTCCCGGAATTGTGCGCATAAGGGCTATATCCTCGCAGCACTGGTGGGTAGCGCCGTCCTCACCGACGGAAATTCCCGCGTGGGTTGCGCCTATAATAACGTTAAGGTGGGGGTAGCCTACCGAGTTTCTAACCTGTTCAAAAGCTCTGCCCGCCGCAAACATTGCAAACGAGCTGCAAATTACCTTTTTGCCCGTAGCCGCAATACCTGCCGCAATGCCTATCATATCAGCCTCGGCAATACCGCAGTCGTAAAATCTTTCGGGGTACGCCTTTTTAAACATACCCGTTTGTGTGGCGGCGGCTAAGTCCGCGTCCAAAACCACAAAATCGTCTCTTTCGGCGCCGAGTTCCACCAAAGCGCTGCCGAAGCCTGCGCGTGTTGCAACCTTTTTAATTTCTGCCATTATATTCCCCTCCTCAATTCAGAGCGGCGAGCGCCGCGTTAAGCTCTGTCATTGCCTGCTCATACTGCTCGTCATTCGGGGCAGAGCCGTGCCAGCCTACTGCGTTTTCCATAAATGAAACGCCCTTGCCCTTTACGGTCTTTGCGATTATTGCAACCGGCTTGTCCACCGTTTCAGCCTCTTTCAGGGCGTTCTCAATTTCTTCAAAGCTATGGCCGTCAATAGTGATAACGTGCCAACCGAACGCCTCGAATTTCTTATCTATGGGGGCTGCCGAGTTTACCTCTTCAATAGTTCCGTCTATCTGCAAATTGTTGTAATCAACAAATGCGGTAAGGTTGGAAAGTCCCTTATTGCCTGCGAACATAGCCGCCTCCCAAACCTGACCTTCCTCAATTTCGCCGTCGCCCAAAACGGCGTAAACCTTAAAGCTATCCCCGAAGTGCTTGGCGGAAAGCGCCATTCCCACCGCTGCGGAAATGCCCTGACCGAGAGAGCCTGTGGACATATCAACGCCCGGTATATGCTTCATATCGGGGTGACCCTGTAAAATACTGCCTATTTGACGCAGTGTTTTAAGCAGCGATACGTCAAAATAGCCGCGGTTTGCAAGTGTTGCATAAAGCGCGGGCGCAGCGTGACCCTTTGATAACACAAAGCGATCTCTGTCGGCTTTTTTCGGGTTAGCGGGGTCTATATTCATATGCCTAAAATAAAGATATGTGAGTATATCGGCACACGAGAGCGAACCGCCCGGGTGACCCGATTTAGCACTGTGCACCCCCTCAATAATACCCATTCTGACCTTGCACGCCGTTATTTCAAGTTGTTTTTTTTCGGCAGCGTCCATCAAATCATTCCTTTCCGAATAATATATTAAACCCTATCGGACTTAATTTCTGTTAAATAATCTATAAAATCGGCAACCGCTCCGTTTTCGCAGCTGCCCGCCGTAAAATCGGCATATGCCTTTATATCGTCGGGCGTATCCTGCGGCACGGCGGAAATATCGGCGCATTTTATCATTTCAAGGTCGTTGTAATAATCCCCCATTGCAAAAATGCCGCCTTTTTTAATGCCTAAAATTCCTGAAAGCTTTAAAAGCCCCGCAGCCTTTGAAACACCCGCAGGGAACTGCTCGTAATAATTCCTCTTTTTACCCGCAATCACCGCAGAGGTATCGGAAAATTCAGAACCCGCGCAGAGCGTGGATATAAGCCTTTTAACCTTTTCCAAAGTTTCAAGGTCACTGAAAAGATAAACCACCTTGTTCCAATTGTACTCAGCCGCCTCTTCAAATGAGACGTTACGGCTTTTAAGCCGCTCGTATTCCTGGTGAACTTTAGTTTCCTCTGTCTCGCGTATTGTAAGAATATCCGCGCCGCTGTGCGCCTCAATTCCCACGGGCAGACCCGTATCAAGCACCGCCTTTGCAACGCGGTAATCGCTTTTTTCCAAAAACAGCTCGTCCAAAACCTTTTCGTTTTGAAAATCGTATATCATACAGCCGTTTGCCACAACCGAGGGTGAAATATTCTTGATTTTCTCAAGCACGGGACTCACCGCCCCCACCGTTCTGCCGGTGGAAAGCGAAAAATGCCCGCCCTCGCTTATAAAATACTCTATTTTTTCAATATTGCGCGGATTTATAAAGCCGTTTGCAAGCAGCGTTCCGTCAATATCGCACCCGAAAAGGCAATCGGAAAAAAGACCCATTTATTATACTCCTGATTTTGTAATTCCGCATTCCGAATTAAATCAATTTACAGCGGCTTTAATTTATTTAAAAAGTGTGTAAAATACTCGGG
Organism: uncultured Eubacteriales bacterium; assembly: GCA_934486705.1. Classification (GTDB taxonomy): domain Bacteria; phylum Bacillota; class Clostridia; order Oscillospirales; family Acutalibacteraceae; genus UBA737. The sequence continues at coordinate 36,178 of CAKSQS010000020.1, read as the reverse complement.
CAGCGGCGAAGTAAATTCCATATACTCGTTTGTTCGCGGATGAACAAACCCTATTTTGCCCGCGTGCAGGCACTGCCCGCAAAGCTCGGTTATGACCTTTTTAGGTCCGTACACATCGTCCCCCGCCACAGGGTGACCTATATATGCCATATGCACCCTGATTTGGTGCGTCCTGCCCGTTTCAAGCCGCAGCGTTAGGTGGGTAAAGCCCTCAAACCGTTCTGTAACGCTGTAGTGCGTAACGGCGTTTCTGCCGCCCTCTACCACCGCCATTTGCTTGCGCTTTACGGGGTGTCTGCCTATAGGCGCGTCCACCGTGCCGCTATCAGCCTGAAAGCCGCCGTAAACCACCGCGTGGTATTCCCGTGTAAAGGAATGTGCCTTTATCTGCTCGGCAAGGGAGGTATGCGCCAAATCGTTTTTTGCAACTATTAAAAGCCCGCTTGTGTTTTTATCTATCCTATGCACTATTCCCGGGCGCATAACGCCGTTTATTCCCGAAAGCGAGCTCCCGCAGTGAAACATAAGCGCGTTTACAAGCGTACCGCCGTAATTCCCCGCGGCGGGGTGCACCACCATGCCCTTGGGCTTATTTACCACAAGCAGGTCGCCGTCCTCGTAAACTATATCAAGCGGTATATTTTCGGGCGTTATGTCGTAAGCGGCGGGCTCGGGCACTGTTACGGTAACGGTATCCCCCGCCTTTACCTTATCGCTTTTAGCGGCTATTCTGCCGTTTATCGTCACACATCCGTCCGCTATAAGCGCTGCGGCGCGCGAGCGCGTTATATCGGCGATTTCGGAAGTAAAAACGTCAATTCTTGTGGACGTATTATCTGCGCCGACCGTTTCGGTTATTTTATTCATCGGCTTTTTCCGCGCTTTTCCGCTTTGATTCCTTAACCGAATCTACAAGGAAATAAAGTATTAAAAGCCCCGCGCCTACCACTATTGCGCAATCGGCGACATTAAAAACGGGGAACGACGGGAAAAACTCAAAATGCAGAAAATCAATAACGTTGCCGTCTCTGAATACGCGGTCTATCATATTGCCTGCTCCGCCCGAAAGCACAAGCATAATAGCCCAAAAGAGCAGCTTGTTTTTCTTGCCGTATTTTTTGTAAAGAATTATGCAAACCGCCATTACTATAACGGTTACGGGAATTAAAATATAGGTTTTACCGTAAAGCAAGCCCCATGCGCCGCCGCGGTTGTGAATATAAGTAAGGTCTATAAACCCGTTTAAGAACTCGCGGCGCTCGCCGAGCGCAAACCCTGCGGAAACTAAATATTTGGTAAGCTGGTCGGCGCCGAGCAAAAGCACAGCAGAAATTACAGCTAATATATAAGAAAGCAAAAGGTCAGCCCCCTGAAAAATTATTCCTCTGTTTCAGCCTTTTCGTCAGACTCGGCAACCTTAAAGCCCGAGGGCTTTTCCGCAGCCTTTTCCGCCGTGTTTTCTTCCGCATTTACAGGCTCTGCCGCTTTTGCCTCGGCTTTTATAAAGCTTTCGGGTGCGGGCGCTTTATCAACTGCCGCCGCCACAACTTCCGCCATTCTTTTGGGGTCCATGGGCGCTGTATCGGGCAGGGTTTTAAGCATTTCAAGGTGCTCTTTATATTTCGCGGAAAGCGCCGCCTTAAAAGCGGACATTTCCATTTTAAGCTTATCGTAAAGCAGCTGCTGGCGCGCAACACTGTCCTCTGCGGCGGCTTTCATACTGTCAGCCTTTATCTGCGCGGTTTTAACCATATCGTCAAGCTCTTTTTGAAGGTTGTTTTTACGCTCCTGCGCCTTTATTTCAAAGGCGGTGGCAAGCTCCTTTTCGCGCGCGGTCATTACCTCTATATTAGACTGCGCGTTGTTTATTATCTCCTCGCTCTTTTGCTTTGCCTCGTCCACTATCTGGTCGGCAAGCTTTTGGGCGCTCAGCAGTACGTTCTGAATACTGTTCTGCGAGCTTTTAAGGGTCTCTATTTCCTTATTCATAGAGTCGATTTTCGCCTTGTATTCCTTAAAGGCGCGCTCAAACTGTATGTAGTCCGCCTCAATTCTGTCAAGAAGAACGTCTACCTCCTCCTGCTTGTAGCCGCCCATAGCCTTTGTGAATTTTACATTCCTGATTTCGGCAACGCTTAACATTTCTTTACCTCCTGAATATACTTTTTATATTTTATTACAATTCTGTCCTTTTTAGTCCTGCCGTCAAGCGAGACCGCAATATATCTGCCCTTTCCCCTGACGGATATAACATCCCCCGCCGCAACGCTTTTTGTAGGCTTTAAAACGGGAACGGAATTGACCGTTATAAGCCCCGCCGCTATAAGTTCGCATATTTTAGAACGCGAAAGCCCGCATAAAGCCGCCGCAACGCAGTCAATTCGGTCGGACGCGGCAGTACCGGTAAATTCCTCTAATTTATCGCCCTCAGGCAGCGGAAACGTACAGCCCTCGGTTATACTAACGCCTACCCTGCCGATTTTTTCAACCTGATTTAAAATATACTCTTTAACGTCGTCGCACACAAAAACAACGGCTCTGCCCTCTTCAATCAGAATATCCCCCACGGTCTCGCGCTTAATGCCCAGCGCCATAAGGCTGCCCAAAATATCGCGGTGGGAAAGCACATCCGCCTTTCTGAAAGAAACGGTAAGCGGCGATATAGGGTAAGGAAAATCCTCCGCCCAATCGGGAAAGCAGCCGAGCATTACCCGCTCCGCCCCCTCATAGCCGCCGAAAAACTCGGTTCTCACCCGCGCATTTTTTAAAATATTCCGCACAAAGGCGGCTTCCGCCGAGGTTAAAAAGCCCAAAAATTTCGGCGTGCAGGTTCTTTCACTCAGCTTTTCGGTATCGTTAATTCTTGCCGGGAGCAGCTCCGCGTCCATTAAAAGTACATCTTGCTTTCGTCAAAATCATCGAGCATAAGCTCGCCCATCACGTCAACGTCGGTAGGGACTATTATAAAGGTGCTGTTCGCAACCTTGCGAATGTTGCCGTTATTGGCATAGGCAACGCCGCTTAAAAAGTCGATTATTCTGCGGGAAACATCACGGTTGGCAGCCTCTAAATTAAGCACTACCGTTTTTTTGGCGTTTAAGTGGTCGGCTATTGAGGTTACGTCCTCAAAGCGGTCGGGCTTTACCAAAACCACCTGCATTTGCGAATGGCTGAAATTGAGGGTCTTCGCCTTGCCCCCGCCCACAACGCGCGGCGCGGGCTCACGGCGCTGTGGAGTCGGCTGCTGCGGCTCGGGCTGTGCGGGCTTGCGGCGCTCCGCAGGCTTTTCTTCCTCAATGTCTTCTATTTCCTCATCGTACTCATCTTCCTCGGGTATGCTCATAATGTTCTTTATGCTGTCAAAAAATCCCATTTTTTCCACTCCTTATATTTTATTTGTAAATGCGTTTACCGAAAAGCGCGGTTCCCACGCGTACAATTGTAGCGCCCTCTTCCGCCGCAATATCAAAATCGTTTGACATTCCCATCGATAAAACGCTCATACTACTATTATCTATGTTTTTAGCCCCAATGTCAATAAACAGTTTATACATATTACGGAAATATTTTCTCGTATTCTCATACAAAGGGTCAATCGGCGGTATTGCCATAAGCCCTTTCACCGAAATTCCGGGCATTTCCGCAATTTTTCTTACCGCCTGCTCGGTCTCTTCGGGGGCAAAGCCCGATTTGCTTTCTTCGTTTCCTATATTTACTTCAAGCAAAACATCCATTGTAATTCCCGCTTTGCAGGCTTGCTTTGAAATTTCGGCGGCAAGCTTTTCCGAATGGACCGACTCTATCATTTCCACCTTATCGATTATATCCTTAACCTTATTGGTCTGCAAATGCCCGATAAAGTGATTATGCACAGGCTTTATAAGCCCGTTTTTCGAGAGCAGCTCCTGCACCCTGTTTTCCCCTATGTGGGTAATTCCGAGCTCTATTGCGCGGTTTATTGTTTCGGGGTCAACCGTTTTTGTGGCGGCAAGCAGCGTCACGGCGTTTTCGGGTCTGCCCGATTTTTGCAGGGCTGCCGATAACCGACTTCTTACGGCATTATAGTTTTCGGTAAGTTCGTTAACCGACAATTTTTCCGTCATAAAGATTTTTCCCCCTTGTCACAACCTCGTCGTATAGTCTTAACACATTTTCGTCCTCTGTCTGTTTTTCGCAGATTATATAGCTGTCGTTTGAAAAAAGCACGTTAACCTCAACAAACTTTATCTGCATACCCGTAAGCACGTAAACGCCGCGCTTTGAGTCGACCACGCGCAGGGCGCTTTTCGGTATTTTCAGCCCGCTGTATTCTTTTTTTACCACCGTCATAGGTCCTGTGCGCATGGTGGCTAATTCGCTGTTCATATCGCTGCACTCAAAAAGCAGCACGGCGGAAGAGGAGCTTTCCGAAATATTTATTTTTTTAACCGTTACGGGCATTTGCGGGTACGATTTGACCGAGGTGTAAATAGTAAGGCTGTCGCCCTCTTTATACTTCAGCGATTCGTTAATGCTGACCTTCGCCGCAATATACCACTCATAATCGGAAACTATTTTTCCAATAACGTCCGCAGGGGTTTGTTCCGCCTTTACAGAATCTAATTTTTCGGGGGTCAGCGTATCCAAAATATCGGCGGTAAGGGTTTGCTCGTACCCATCGGTTTTGGAAACGAAATAGCCCGATTTTTCCGCCTTGATTGTACCCTTAGCCGCGGGCAGAGAAGCCGAAAGCGAGGCAAGCTCGGATTTTAATGCTGCAAGCTGCGAAGAAAAATCAGCCGTTTCGCCCATTGCTATCTGTCTGCGGTTAAGTGATGAAAGCAGGTTTTCCCTGCATTCCGAATAATTATTGAAATTCCCGCCCGCAACGCTTACTATCATACTGTCAAGGCTTTTCTGCACCCTGCTGTTTATCATATCAAGGTCAGCCGCCTCTAAATCGTTGTAGCTCAGCATTTCCTCAATATCGGCAATTTTGGTGTTAACGCTGTCAATATTGGTAAGCGTTATGGAAGCCGATTCGTTATCGTAAATATTGGCTATAACGCCGTCCTTTGCAACGCGGCTGCCGTCGGACGCGATAAAGTGCATAACCCCGCCGCTTTGCGATTTTACAAGCGTTTCGTTTCTTATAATAAGCCCCGTTATGTTAAGCCCGTCCGCTGCGGTGTAATAGGCGGCGCTTTCGGTGCTTATGGGCTTATATATCGCCGCCGCTGCCTGATGAACGAAAAAAACCGCTATGAGCAGCACAACAAAAAATTTAAGTACCTTTTCGTTTTTCAATCGGTTTCCTCCGTTCTTAAAAATTTCTCAACTATGTTTACGGCGCTTGCGAGTACGTCTTCGGTTTCATCGGCGTATATCCAACTAATTCTTTCGTCCCGCCTGAACCATGTAAGCTGCCGCTTGGCGTATCTCCTTGTTTGTCTTTTAAGGTTTTCTGCGGCTTCCTCCAAAGTAAGTTCGCCCGAAATATAACCGCTCAGTTCCTTATGGCCTATTGCCTGGTACGCGCCGCCCGCAGTGTTTTTAAGCGCCGCTTTTGCCTCGTCTGTAAGCCCTGCGGCTATCATTTTATCTACCCTTAGGTTTATTCTGTCATACAGCTTTTCGCGGTTGCGGTAGGTAATGCCTATAATGCAGGGGTCAATTAAAGCTTCACCCGTTTTTGAGAGCGCGTTTTGCTCGGTTATGGTTCTGCCTGTAAGCCTGTATACCTCAAACGCGCGTATTATTCGTTTTTTATCGTTTAAATTAAGTCTTTCGGCGGTTTCGGGGTCAATTTCTTTAAGCTCTTTCAGCATTTGCTCCGCGCCTACGCTTTCAAACCTTTTTTCAAGCTCGCGCCGCAGGTTTTCGTCCGTTTTCTCCTCGATATAGTTTATATTATCCGCAAGAGAATTTATATAAAGCCCCGTTCCGCCCGCCACAATCGGCAGCCTGCCGCGGCGGTAAATGTCCTTTATATATTCCCGCGCCGCTTTTACATATTCCGCAACCGAAAAGCTGTCACAGGGCTCTAAAAATTCAAGCATATAGTGCGGTATGCCCTGCATTTCCGCCGCATCGGGCGCGGCTGACGCTATGTGAATACCCTTATATATCTGCATAGAGTCGGCGGAAATAATTTCGCCGTCGAACCGCTTTGCAAGCTTTATTGCAAGCTCAGTTTTACCAGAGGCGGTAGGACCTGCCACAAATATTGTTTTAATTTTGCTCATTGTATTCTTCCGAACTGCTTTTCCAGCTCGCGCCGCTTTATTTCAAAGGCAACGGGCCGCCCGTGCGGGCAGTACATAACGTCGTCGGAATACAGCACCCTTTCGGCTAATTTCTGCATTTCAAGCGGGCTTGTCCTGCTGCCCGCCTTTATTGCCGCCTTGCAGGCTACCGTGTGGTACATATCGTCAAGCCTTTCGGCGTCGGGTGCTTTGCCCTTTAAAAGGTCGTCCGCAAGCTCGCTTATAACCGACGGTATATCCTCTTTCGTAAGCGCCGCGGGAACGGCTGATACCCTAACGGATGAATTTCCGAAATCTTCAACCTCAAACCCCGCTTTTCCGAGCTTTTCGGTGTTTGATATTACGGCGTTATACTCTTCCCGCGTTAAAGAAACGGTTACGGCGCTCAGCAGCGCCTGTGTTTCGGTTTTTTGCTCCTTTTTCAGCTTGTTAAATAAAATACGCTCGTGCGCCGCGTGCTTATCTATCATAAACACGCTTTCCCCCATTTGCACTATAATGTAGGTTAAAAACGCCTCGCCTATTAAAATTACGGGCGGTTTTTCATCTTCGACCTCGCGCGTTATGTCAACCGCAACCCTTTCGGGAGCAATCGGCTTTTCGGGCTCTGCCGCAGGGGGATTTATAATCTTTTCGGGCACATACACAGTTTTTTCGGTTTCGGTTTGTTTATACTTCAAATCCCTGAACGTTACAGTTTCGGGAGAATTATGTAAACTCGGCTTAACCTTGTATACTTCCTCGGCAACCGTAGGCTCAGAAATAGGCTGCCGGCGGTACTGTGCCGTGCTCATTCTTTCAAACGGGTTAAAAACAGGCTCGTGCAGCTTTACCTCGGGGCGGGTATCCCCTTTTGAAAGCGCGCTTCTGACAGATGAATACACCGCGTCGAAAATTCGGCGTTCGTCCGAAAAGCGAACCTCGGTTTTTGCCGGGTGAACGTTTACGTCCACCGTATCAAGCGGCACTGTGAGATAAAGCACAAAACCGGGGAACTTGCCCACCATAGCGCTGTTTTTATACGCCTGCTCAACAGCCGCCGTCACCGTGCCCGAGCGGACAAGTCTGCCGTTTAAAAAAACGAACTGATAATTTCTTGTAGGTCTGCACGAAACAGGCTTGCAGGTAAGCCCCTTAACGCCTATTCCGTCAAGCCCGCCGTCTACTTCCATTAGCGTTCCCGCAAATTCGCGACCTAAAACACTGTAAACCGTGGTGTTTATTCTGCCGTCGCCGGGGGTCATAAGCGATTGCTTGCCGTCCCTTATCAGCTTAAAGGCAATTTCGGGGTGGGAAAGCGCTATTCGCTCCACCACCGCCGCGGCGGCGTTCGCCTCGGAAACATCCTTTTTAAGAAACTTCATACGCGCGGGCGTGTTGTAAAATATATCGCGTATAACAATTGTAGTGCCGTCGGGGCAGCCCGCCTCTTCGCAAAGCTTTTCCTGCCCGCCGTCTATTTCGTAGTGCGTGCCGAGGTCATTTTCCCGCGGCTTTGTAAACATTTCCACCTTTGCCACAGAGGAAACCGCGGCAAGCGCCTCGCCGCGAAAGCCCAGTGTGCCTATTGCGTTTAAATCGCCGCTGCTTTTAATTTTGCTTGTGGCGTGGCGCAAAAACGCCGTGGGAACATCGTTTCCCGCTATTCCGCAGCCGTTATCGGTTATTCGCATATATGTAATGCCGCCGTGCTGAATTTCAACCGTTATGTTATCCGCTCCCGCGTCAATTGAATTTTCAACAAGCTCCTTTATTACCGAGGCGGGGCGTTCTACAACCTCGCCCGCCGCTATCAGCTCGGATATTTCTTTCGGCAATACTTTAATTTCAGGCATTTTTGCACCTCACTTTATTTGAGCGGGAATGCCGTTCGCAAAAATCAGAGATTTTTGACTGCACTCCCTACTCTTGCGGTACCCAAAGAAAATATTCGCTTGGAGCGCGAATTTTCTTTGACCGCAGCGCCATAACGCCCTCCTTTTATCCGCCACAGGCGGCAGTCGGTTGTTATGCTCCGCCAATACCACCCCAGTGCCCTTGAAAAATAGCTTTTTAAGCTATTTTTCGCTTACAAGGTGTTTTTCCGCCGCACCTGTCAGCGGAAAAACGGTAATGCGGCGTGAACGCCGCAGAAATAGACTTTGGGGTTTATCGACACACTATATTGACTTAGCCTTTGTCACCATTTCAAAAAGCGTTTGCATGGCTTCAATGGGCGTCAGTGTGTTAACATCTATTGTTTGCAGATCGTGCAGAATATCCTGCGCGCCCTGCATTTCAAGCGGCAGCTGCATATCGGGGTTTTCCACCGTACGGTAGGTCACAACCCCCTCTTCCTCGGTCTTTTTAAGTATCTGCTTAGCGCGGCGGATAACCGTTTCGGGTATTCCGCTCAGCTTTGCCACCTCAATACCGTAGCTGCCGTCCGCTCCGCCGGGAACTATGCGGCGCAAAAAGGTTATATCGTCGCCGCGCTTTTTAACGGCTACGTTATAATTTTTAACGCCCTGCAATTCGTTTTCCATTGCGGTAAGCTCGTGGTAGTGGGTTGAGAAAAGCGCCTTTGCGCCGAGGGTCTTTTTATCGGCAACATATTCAAGAACCGCGCGCGCTATCGACATTCCGTCAAAGGTCGAAGTTCCCCTGCCTATCTCGTCAAGAATTAAAAGACTTTGCTTCGTGGCGTTTTTCAGTATTTCGGCAACCTCGCTCATTTCCACCATAAATGTGGATTGCCCCGCCGCTAAATCGTCCGACGCGCCGACGCGGGTAAAAATAGCGTCGCAAAGCCCTATTTCAGCCGAGTCCGCCGGCACAAAGCAGCCTATTTGCGCCATAAGCACAATTATAGCCGTTTGCCGCATATATGTGGATTTACCCGCCATATTCGGTCCTGTTATTATGGCGCAGCGGTCGTCCTTCATATTAAGCGTGGTGTCGTTCGCCACAAACGGGGTTTTAATGACCTGCTCAACCACAGGGTGTCTGCCCGATTTTATAATTATGTTTCCGCTGTTATTCACAAGCGGTCGGCAGTAGCGGTTATTTACCGCAACATCCGCTAAGGAGCAAAGCGTATCAAGCGTAGCAAGTGCCGTGGCGGTAGCCTGAAATCTTTTAAGCTCCGCCGCAACCTTTTCGCGAATACCGTCAAATATTTCAAACTCAAGCTGCTCTATTCTGTCCTTCGCGCTTAAAACACGCCGTTCTATTTCCTTTAGCTCCTCTGTTATAAAGCGCTCGCAGTTTGTAAGGGTCTGTTTTCTTATGTAGTCTGCGGGCACTTTATCAAGGAAAGAGTTTGTAACCTCAATATAATACCCGAAAACCTTGTTAAAGCGCACTTTCAGGGTTTTAATACCCGTACGCTCCTTTTCGCGGTTTTCAATGTCGGTCAAAAAGCTGTTTCCGCTCGACATATCGCCGCGTATAAAATCGACTTCCTCATTATACCCGCCTTTTATTATATCGCCCTCTCTTACCGATACGGGCGCGTCGGGGTTTACGGCGTCGTCAATAAGCGTTACTATTTCTTCAACAGGGTCTATACCGCCGCATATTTCCTTTAGCATTCGGCATTCAGCGCCCGCAAGCAGGTCTTTTATTGCGGGAAAGCTGTGCGCCGTGGCGGATATTGCAAGCAGATCGCGCGCCGAGGCGGTTTTGTAAACCACCTTGGTCATTATTCTTTCAATATCCCGCACGCCAGATAGCCGCTCGGTTATTTCGGCGCGCATTATGGTATCGTCGCAAAGCTCCTCAATAGCGTTTTGCCTTAAATTGATTTCGGTAATATTAAGCAGCGGCTTTTCAAGCCAGCTTCTTATAAGCCGCTTGCCCATTGCGGTTTTGGTTTTATCAAGCACCCACAAAAGCGAGCCGCGCTTTGACTTTGTGCGCATGGTTTCGGTAAGCTCCAAATTGCGCAGCGCCGTCATATCCAGCCGCATAAACTGCTTATCGGTGTAAACGTCAATTTTATTTACCGAAATGCTGCCCGTTCTGCCCGTTTCGTATAAATAACCTATAACCGCGCCGAGCGCCGCCGCCTTTGATGATGTCTTATCAATTCCTCGGTCTTCAAGCTCGGATATACCGAAATGCTTTACAAAAAGCTCCTCGGTTTTTTTCGGGTCAAACGCGTCGTTCGGTCTAAGCGTTACCGCCGCCTTGAAATTTTCCTGCAAAAATTCCCATAATGCGGCGGATTTTGCTTTCAGGCTTTCAGCCGCCAATATTTCGCGCGGCGCAAAGCGCAAAAGCTCATCGGAAACGGCGGAATTATAATTATCCGCAGGAAAGCTTGTTAAATGGCACTCGCCGGTTGAGGCGTCTGTAAAGCAGAGCCCCACGCCGTCCTCTGTCAGGGCAATTGCGGCGAGGTAATTGTTTTTGCCTTCGTCCAGCATTGCGTCCTCAATAACCGTGCCGGGGGTTATTACCCTTATAATATCGCGGTCAACCAACTTTTTCGTCGCCTTCGGGTCTTCAACCTGCTCGCAAATTGCAACCTTATAGCCCTTTTCCACAAGCCGCGCAATGTAAGATTCGCAGCTGTGGTACGGTATTCCGCACATGGGCGCGCGCTTTTCCATACCGCAGTCCTTGCCCGTAAGGGTTAAATCCAGCTCGTCCGACGCCTTTTTCGCGTCGTCAAAAAACATTTCGTAAAAATCGCCGACTCTGAAAAAAAGAATACTGTCTTCATTTTCCGACTTAATTCTCAGATATTGCTTCATCATAGGAGAAAGCTCTGCCATTTTTACATCCTCTTTCGTTTTATGTCTTATTATCGGCTTTTGTCCTTAGTGGCAGCCGCCGCAGCTTGCACAGCTGCCCGTGCAGCCGCTGTGAACTTCGCAGGTGTCGGGGTCTTCGCCGTCAACGCACTTGGAAATTATTGTGTTTACCTCGTTCATCATAGTGTCAAGGTCAGCCTTTGCGGTGTTGTACTCCACCATTGAGGGGGAGGACATTATCTCGCTGTATATTCCGCGCAGCTTTTCGTTAAGCTCTTTAATTTTATCGTCGCTCTTGGTTTCTGCGTTTGCCTCTCTGTCAAGCTCCATTCTTACAAGGTTAAAGTTGCCTATTGCGTCCTGCAATTCGCTGTTATCATCGTTTGCAAGGCGAGCCTTTGCATACCTCAAAAAGCGCGGGTCGCTCTGTATTGCCTTGCCTAAATTTCTTGCCTCTTTAATTACGTCCATTTTCAATTTTCCTTTCGGTTTATTATTATATTATTATTCCTTTAAAAACGCCGTTGCATTCCTCAATTCGCACGTTTATAAATTTGCCTATCATACTTTCATCCCCCGGGAACTCAACTACCGCCGTTCCCTCGCTGTGCCCCGACATATACCCGTCGGTAGTGCCCTTTGCGTCGCAAAGCAGCCTGTGAGATGTGCCAATAAGCTTTTTCTCGTTTTCAGCCGCTGTTTCCTCCTGCGCCGCCAAAAGCTCCGCAAACCATTTGCCCTTTTCGGCGCGTGAAACGGGGTCTTCCATAGCGGCGGCGGGCGTGCCCTCGCGCGGGGAATAAATAAAGGTGAAAAGCGATGAGAACTTTACCTCTCTTATAAGGCTAACGGTATCGCAGAAGTCCTCATACGTCTCCCCCGGAAAGCCCACAATTATATCGCTTGTTAAGGAAAGCCCGGGTATTTGCTCCTTTGCGTAATTCACAAGCTCAAGGTATTTTTCCCTGTCATAGTGCCGGTTCATACGCTTTAGTATTCTGTCGCTGCCGCTTTGAAAAGGCAGGTGCAAATGGCGGCTTACCTTTTCGCAGTCGCGTATTGTATCAATAAGCTCGTGGGTGCAGTCCTTCGGGTGCGAGGTCATAAAGCGTATTCTGAAATCCCCCGGCAGCGCGTTTATGCGCCGCAAAAGCTCCGCAAAGCCTATGCTGCAGTCAAGCCCCTTGCCGTAGGAATTAACGTTTTGCCCCAAAAGGGTTATTTCCTTATACCCCGCGGCAATCATTTCTTCCGCCTCGGCAATTATCGCCTCGGGCCGGCGCGAGCGCTCGCGCCCCCTTACATACGGCACTATGCAGTAGGTGCAGAAATTATCGCAGCCGTACATTATAGGCAGCCAGCCTTTAAACGTGCCGTCCCTTTTAATGGGAACGTTTTCGGGTATTTCCTCGTTTAAAAGCTCTAACTCAAATATTCTGCCCGAGCCCGAAAGCCTTTTGTAAATAAATTCGGGCAGCCTGTGCTGCACCTGCGTGCCTAACACCATATCAACATAGGGGTAGCTGCGTTTAATTTTATCCGCCACGCTCTGCCTTTGCGCCATACAGCCGCAAACCGCCACTATTATGTTGGGGTTTTGCTTTTTAAGCGCCTTTGTAACGCCTACGTTGCCGTACACCCTGTCCTCCGCGTGCTCGCGCACGGCGCAGGTGTTAAAAATTATAAATTGAGCCTCGTTTATATCATCGGTAAGCCCGTAGCCCATTTCCGAAAGCTCGCCTTTAAGCCTTTCGGAATCGCTCACATTCTGCTGGCAGCCGAATGTAACCACACAGGCAAGCGGCGTTTTGCCGTATATTTTATATGCTAATTTTTTTACCCTCTCGGCGTATGCGCTCTGCTCGCCCGAAGAAATTGCGGATTTTAAAAGCACGCCATATCCTCCCACTTTAGGAATATATCAATTTATTATACAACACGGCGGGCACTTTTTCAAGTACCCGCCGCGCTATTTTTTATTTTAAAAAACACCTAAAAGTATTTTTTTCAATACGGTTATATCAACCGCGTTAAGAATATTGTTTTTATCAACGTCCGCAGGGTCGTCGCTCGTTTCGGTTTCCGCCGCTTTTTCTGCCGCAAGGCGCTTTTTCAGGCGAATAAGGTCGCGTATATCCACAACCCCGTCCTGGTTCACGTCGCCGTCGGCATAGCCGCTTGCCGTAACCGTTACGTTAAATTCGGTGCTGAACTCTCCGTATGTAACGGTTATTTTCTGTACTCCGAGCTTTAAAGCGTTTATTTTGCCGAAGGTGCAGCCCGTAAGCTCTTTTTCGCTGCCGTCGTCATACACACCCATTACCTTTATTCCCGCGGTATTAAGCGCCGTCCTTTTGGCGTATATCAGCTTATAGGGCAGTTGCGAAATTTTTATGCCCGTAAGCTTGGGCGCGGGGTTGTATATTTCGGTGTTTATTGTTGCGGTGTAAACACTGCCGTCGGCAGAAACCCACCTTACGGTTACGGCGCAGCTGCCCTCGCTGCTGCTGTCAAAGCCGGTATATGTCCAATCGTCCACCGTTTTAACAAAGCCGTCGTTGTAAACAACCTCTATTACCGCACCCGTTCTGTCAAAGCTCTCGCCCACCTTGTAGCGCAGCTTATCGGGCTGCTGCTTTACGGTTATTTTGCTCGGTCTGCGCGTATGAACGCTGAACTCATATGTAAGCCCGTTGCTCGCAACAGCGGTTATAACGCAATCGCCCGTATACCGCGCGTATATGTCCATTCCCGAAATTGATACATTGCTGTTGCTTGATTTAAGCGTAACGGTATCCGTAGCGTTTTCGGGGAAGAACTCAAACACCGCGCGGTAGGTTTCGCCTACCTCCAAATCAATGTTTTCCGCGCCGTCTGAAAGCGCAAAGCCCTCTGCCTCTACCTTGTTATCGTTGAATTTAAAGCCGCCGTTTGCCGCAAAGGTTTCGGCGTAGCTGCCGGCAGAGCCGTAAATTGCAGTTTTAGCCGGATACGAAAATGCGGTGGCGCTTATCTCCGTCACACTGTCGGGTATTGTCACCTTAATAAGCCCCGTGCCGTTTTTAAAAGCCTGATTGCCCACCGTTTTAAGCCCCTTTGGCAATATTACCTCGGCAAGCGCGGGGCAATCCATAAATGCATCGGCTTGTATTTCGGTTATACCGTAATCGGCTATTTTAAGGTCGCTTAAAGCAGTGCAGCCCATAAACGCCCCTCTGCCCACGGTCTTTACCGATTGCGGAATATATACTTTTTCAAGTGAAGTGCTGTTTTGAAAAGCATAACTTCCGATTGTTTTGACCGTCTCGGGCAATACCGCCTCGCGAAGAGCGGTGCAGCCATAAAACGCTTGACTTTCTATTTCCTTAAGCGCCGATTTTCCGTTTTTAAATGTAACGCTTTCAAGCGATGTGCAGCCATAAAAGGCATACTGCCTTATTTTCGTCACACTTGACGGTAGCTCGATTGTTTTAAGAGAGGAACAACCCGAAAACATTTCTCTTGTTATATTCTCTCTATTGTCAGGCATTTTTACACTTTTAAGTGATGAGCAATTTTTAAATATATAATTACCTATATCCGTGGTATTGTCAGGAATAACAATAGATTTTAAATTAGCACAGCCCTCAAAAGCAGAATCGCTTAATTTCTTTAAGTTTTCGGGCAAAATAATGTTTTCAAGCGATTTACAATTTCTAAATGCCTTATCATATATATTTTCTACTGATTTAGGAATATTTATATTTTTTAAATTAACGCATCCCTCAAATGTTGAGCCAAACAGTATCGATATATTGTCCGGTAAATCAATTGTTTCAATTCCGGTGCAATTTTGGAACATATAAGGCATTACAAGATTGCACTTTTCATTAAATGTCACTTTTTTTAAAGAAGAACAATTATAAAACGGACCTTTATATGATGAAGAATAATCAGACATTGTATAGCCGAATTTTTGAGGTATTTTGATACTTTCTAATGATTTGCAGTTTTCAAAAATACCCGAACCGATAGATGACAAATTTTCTGATAATTCAATCGTTGTAAGCGAGGTACAATTGTAAAAAGCAGAAGAATCAATGGCTGTTACTGTGTTTGGTATCACAATACTTTTTAAGCCGTTACATCCGTAAAAAAGTTTCCCTATAATTTTAGTTATTCCCTCTTCAAATTCAATATCATTCAATAACGGACAATTTCCGAATGGCGGGTTATTACTATAATTAACGAAAAAATCATTTTCTAATGTGATATTTTTAAGTTTCATGGGTATATATACTTTTTTTAACCTATCACAATCATAAAAACTGCCGCCGCAAAGTGTCACCAAAGATTCCGGCAGTATTATTTCTTCCAAACTATCACAATTATAAAATGCAAATTTGTTTATTCTTGTAATATTATCAGATAATGTAATTTTTTTCAAATTAAGACAATTATAAAACGCATTTTCGGATATGCTTGTGACAGTGTCGGGTAAAGTGACTTCCGTTAAACCAGTGCAATCAAAAAATAAATTTTCGGGAATAAAAGTAATGTTAGCTTCAAAATTTATATTATTTAATTGGTTGCAATAGCCAAATGCCCCATTGTTTTTATAGTTGACAGAAAAATTGGTTTCTAAAGTAGTTTTAGCTAAGCTTTTCGGTATAAAAACAGTAGTTAACGAGTCGCAATTAAAAAAGCTGCCGCCGCATAATGTATTTAGTTTCTTAGGTAAATCAATTTCTCTGAGATTGTCACAATTATAAAAAGCCCATGCACCAATATAAATGACATTATCAGGTATTTTTACAACAGACATTATTTTCTTTTCAAACGCACTGTCGCCTATTCTTGTAACGGTATATCCGTCAATTTCCGATGGGATATATACTGAATAGGAATTGCCGTTATATTTTGTTATTGTAATTCCGTTTTCATCGCTGTTTTGCGTGTAGGTATAAAATGCCATAGGGGTGCCGTCGGCATTAAGACCGTAAGCGCCGTTTGCACCGAACCATCCGCAGCCGCCGTAGCGCGAACCGCCGCGGGTGAAATAATTTGTATAGTCAAGCCCCCTTGTGCAAGAGCCTACCTCGCTGCCGTCCTCATAGTGGTGAACTATTCGCAGCGGGCTGTTGTTTTCAGAAAAAATATTTTCGTCAAACGATTCCGAAACACTCCACCCCATAAACGAGGCGCTTGCCGAAGCACCGTAGCGCGCATAAAGATACGCCGCGAAATGGGTGCATTGGTGCGGTGTTTTACCGTCAGTAAAGACGGTTGTTTTAAGCTTGGCGGTTGCGCCCGCCTCTGCGTAAATGAAAGCCTTTATAATAGGCATTTTTGTAACACCGAGTGATACCTTAAGCCCCGCCGACGCGGAAACCTCGGCATTTATGTAATATTCCTTTTGCTCAAAGTATTTAATAAGCCTTATTCTGTCGCCCTTGCGGCACTCAACGCCTGCGGTCATATAGCCCTTTACCGTGCCGGAAACCGAGCCCGAAAAATCGATTTCGGCGGTTATATCAAAGCTGCCTATGCCTAAAACGTTGCAGGTAAAAAGCGTTATTGATTTAAGCCCGAAGGCCGAAGACGCACTTACCGCCGCAGAGTAGGTTATTTCGCTTTCACCCTTAAGCGTTACAAAGGCGTAGCTGTTTGAAACCTGATAATCGATAATCGGGTTTTTAATTTTAACCGATACCTTGCCGAGCCCGCCCGGCAGGCTGTATGCCGCGTTAATATTTCTGATTGATTTTGTACCGGCAGCCCTGCGCGCACCGCCCGACCTTGCGGCTGAGCTTACGGTTTCATTCTCAACCTCAACGTCTACGCCCTCTGCGGGCAGAATTTCAATGCTGTCCGAGCCTATGCTGCCCTGACCGTCAACTGCGGTAAAAGCGTTGTTATCCGTCGTGCCGTCGGTTTTAATTTCGGTTACATTGCCGCTTAACAAAACAGACTGAGCGGTATATACAACCGGTATGCCGTTAAAATAAACCGCAAATTTATCCCCTGCGGAAATTGTTTTGGGGCAATCGGTAATTAAAATGCCGCCGTCTTCCCCCTGTGTCACCTCGGTTTCCTCGGGTATTGCAATAACGCCGCTTTGCAGCGTGTATTTGCTGTCGTAGTTTTCGTCTACCTCGGCGGCTTTAAGAACGGCAAGCGCGTCGTTAAGCATTGCCTTTACCTCGGCTGTTTCAACCTGCTTATCGGGTGAGAATTTGCCGCTTATCAGCTTAAACCAGCCGCGTTCAACAGCTACAAGCGCCGCGGTTTTATCGGTACACTCGGCACTGTCGGAAAAGCTGTATGTATCGTTGTCCGTCGGTTGATAGCCCAGGCAGTAATTAAGTGTTGAGGCGGTAAAATCACGCGTTGCGGGGTCGTCGGGACAAATTTCCCCGCCCGCCTCAACATTAACAACGCCGAACTCTACCGTAAGTAATACATCACTGTAATACTTATGTGCTTCGGGAAGATCGGCGAAATAGTTATCCGGCTCATTGTCAGAGTCTACCGTCATATTGAAAACCACGGAAAGATTGTGCAGCCACTCCGCACGGGTAAGCTTGCCGTCGGTGCCGTAAACCAAGCTATCGGTGTAATCGTCGGTGGTTGCAGCCAATGCCGTAAGCACCGAAAGCGGCAATGCCGCAACAATTACAGCCGCCGCTAAAAGCGCCGACAGTATTTTCTTTAATTTTTGCATTTTCTACCTCTCCCTTTTTAATAACAAATGTCAAAAGGTGTACTTTTTGACATAAGCCCAAAACGAAAAAAGAATTTTGTATTTTTATACAAAAAGGATAATTATGGAAATTTTTCTCTTGAAATTAGGGCATTTGTATGATAAAATCAGCATATAAAACAGGAGTTCAAAAGGTACACCTTTTGAACTCCTGTCAGTTTGTCGATAAACCTTCGCTTTGACGGAAGGAGAGAAAATGCTTAAATAAAGCCTTTTTTGACTACCCTTCAGTCACCTATGGTGACAGCTCCCCTGACAAGGGTAGCCAAAGTGGGCTTTTCTCTTGCGAAAATCAGTTTCCGGTAAGCCAATCGGTAATGTCCTTATCGGCAGCGGCGGAAGAAAATCTTTTGCCGCTCTTCCAATCTCCGCTGTTTGTAAGAGCTTTAAGTTCTTTATCGCTCTCGCCTATTCCCGAGCTTGCCGAGGTGCAGAACGGAATAATATGACAACGCGTTCTGTGTGTGCGATTCAAGGGCGTGGCTCTCCCTTTGCAATTTTCTGCCGCTCGGCAGATATAAAAAAATGGTCGCTGTATCTCGCGACCACCGTTTAGCCGAAAAAAAGCAAATAAATATAGAGGACTTATACGGCGAAACACTTATGATGGTAAGCCGCGGCGATTCGGGAGTTAACGACTTTATCCGCAATGATTTGGAGAAAAATCACCCGCAAATTCATATTGAGGATACGCCGCAGTTTTACGACCTCTCGGTTTTCAACCGCTGCGCCGAAAGCGGAAACGTGCTGCTTACCATTGAATGCTGGCGCGACGTTCACCCCGGGCTTGTATCAATTCCCGTTAATTGGGAATACAGCATTCCCTACGGGCTGCTTTACAGCATAAATCCCGATAAGGATGTTTTAAGGTTGGTTGAAAAAGCCAAGCCGACGGTTCGGGCTTAAGGCTCTTCCTTTGCCTTGCTTTCCTTATATATTTTTTTATAATCGGTCGGGTCGTACTCGGCTAAGAATATTTCCCACTGCTCATCGGAAATATCGTTTGTATTAACGCTGTAAAGCGCATAAAGATTATCCAAAACCTTTTTATACTGCTTTTCGGTTTTAATGCGCGCCCTCACCGCTATAACGGTTGTGGCAATCATTAAAATTACAAGAATTAAAAGCGGGGCGAAATGCCGCCAGAAATATGAGGGCGTAAAGCCCATAACGCCGAGCGAGTCCTTCATAATAGACCCGAAGACCACCACAAGCATAATTTCGGGCAGTATGCTTAAAATTCCCGAAACAAGCTTAAACCGCGTAAAGCTTAAAGCATAGCCCGCAATTATAAGCACCGTGCAAACTATAACCGTAATAAGCGAATTTAATATGCCTTTGAAATTATCCGTTCCGAGCCTTGTCAGGAGCATGCCGCATATAAACAAAAGATTTATACCCATAGTGTAAATAAAAAGCAAGGTATAGCTTACTCTCAGCGCCTTATACAGCTTTCCGTCGGTTTTGGCGTATGTAATTCCGTGCTTTTCTTCAATCATTCTGACGCGCTTTAAAACGCTTTCCTGCATTTTCATTATTTTTCGCCGCCTTTTTCAATTTCAAAGGAATCGATTATTTTTTCTAACATTTTAAAATTCTTTTTCATATAAGAGGGTTGAGAAGAAAAGGTTACCCAGAAAAATTCGTCGTTTTCCTTAAACTCAACATAGCAGAAATACTGGTAAATCTTTGCGCCCTCATACTCCGCCGAATAAAGCTCGGCGGTTATATTTTTATCGGTTGATGCAAACTCGGGCGTGTGCTCTAACTTTTGAACATTTTGGTAGCGCTCCATATTATCCTTTGATTGCTGCGCGAGAATATCCGTAACATTTGTGCCGTCGGCAAAATCCGAGCGGTAATAGCCGAAAATTCCCATACCCACCGAGCTGTTTTCGCAGTACCAGTCAAGCTCGGTGTCCTTGTTATCCTCTTGCCAGTCATCGGGCGTGCTGAATTTTAAATTAAATTTTTCAACCCTGAACTCTTTAAATTTTTCCGCCTTTGCGCTTACAAGGGCAGTATCCGAAGAAGTATCGCCGCCGCCCGTACATCCCGCAAACACAAGCGCGCAAAGAAAAGCGAGCAGGGCTGCCGCCGCTTTTTTAATTCTCAAACCGTTCATCCCCTACAGTTTTATTTTCCCCTTAAAATCTTGCGCACCCGCGGGTGCAGCATATGCATATAAACCGCCGCCATACGCGAAACGGCAATATCGTAAAACACAAATACAGCATTGCCGAGCAGCAGAAAAATATACTCGCTGTATTTTCCAAGTTCCCCAAATTCCTCTACCGATACTCCGAAAGCGCGCGCCAAAACGAAATACACCGCAATAATTGCCGCATTGAAAACCGCAAGCTTTAAGACCCACTCGATAATGCGGCTTTTTCGCCTGTCAAAAACCGCCTTTAAAATGGGGTAATACCCGAAAAAGCAGATATACAAAAGCTTGCCCTCAGGCTCGGCAAACAGAAAAATGAGCACCGAGGCGGCTGTATACGCGCCGAGCGCCCATTTATAGCCCGCTTCGATTACCGTTATCATTATAAGCAAGCCCGCAACGGCGGGCACTGCATAGGTTAAATACGGAAAATAGGAAAGCAGCATAAAAACCGCAGACAGCGCCGCAATTATTCCGCAAAATGTAATTTTAACCGTTTGTTTCATATCAGCAGCAGGGTATCAGGTCGCCGCCCATACACTCGCAGCAGCAATCGGCGCAAACAAGCCCCTGGCACACATCGCACGCGCTGCAGCTGCCGTTTCCGCCGTAGCTGCGGTAGGGGTTGTACTGTCTTCCCTGTTGGCGCGCGGCGTTGCGCGCCGCGTTTTGGTACTCGGGGTTATTCGGGTTCATTCTGGCAGCCGTTGAAAAGCTTGTAAACGCCTGGTCGAACCAACCGCGGCGGTAAAGCACCGTGCCGTTTAAAAAATACCACTCGGCGTCCCGCTGCTGCGGCGGTACGCCGTCAAGCACCTCCTGCGCCTGCTCAAGCCTGCCCTGATTTATAAGGGTACGCACCTCGGGGAAAGACGAAGCCGCATTTGCGTTATACGCGCTGCCGCCCGATGTCTGCCCCGCGCGGCGGGAGTTCACTATTTGGTCGTAAGCGTCGTTTATTTCCTTCATCTTTTCGCCCGCCAAGTCGGAAAGCGGGTTATCGGCGTAATTATCGGGGTGGTATTTCCGCGCAAGCTCTCTGTAAGCCTTTTTAATTTCCTCGTCGCTCGCGTTTTCGGAAACGCCCAACACCTCATACGGATTTGTCATTTTTGCCAAACTCCTTTTTGAATGTATCCTCAAGCCCCAAATATATTATATTCCCGAGCAGGGACCTGTATTTTTTAATATCCAACAGCTCAAACGCCTTGCCCGCCTCGTTAGCGCAAAAATAAAGCTGCGGCGTTATGCGGTTTTTCGCATATAAAGCGGGGTCACCCTCGCAGGTATATGCAAGGCAGTTGTATGAGCCGTTTTTAATATCATCGGGTAAATCGCACGCCGCGTCAAGCAAATATATATACCTGCCTATGCAGTAGCCCAAGCGGTCAAGCACCCGCTTTTGCGAGGGGTCTTCGCTGCAAAGCTGCAAAATTCCCGAAAGCGCTATCGCTGTTGGGTCGGCGGCGGCGTCAAGCACGCGGCAGCCCGCCTTTTCAAGCGCTGTTTGCGCCGAAATATAATCCGAAATTATCTTTTCAAGCTGCGGGTACTTTTTCGCGGCTTTTTTATTAGCCCTTTTAAAAAGCGGCTTAATAATAATATACCCTATTTTCTTAATTCCCTTTTCATCGGATATATTATCCAAAAGCTTATAGTAGCACATTATCATTGCCGCCGCTGCGGGCATGTAAAGCGGCTCGCTGTTTTTGCAGTAATTGCACTTTTTCAAGGGGTTGAAAAAGCACCTGCCGCACTCTACGGGGTCGCAGCCGTTTTTAAGCGACATATTAAGCAGCGCCAAAAAAGTGAAATCGTAGCTTAGCGTAAAGCGCGACCACAAGCCGTACTCACGCCCCATAAGGCGGCAAAGCGAGCAATAAACCGCCTTGTAGGTCTCGTATTCCTTGATTTTAAGCTCCGGCTTGCAAGCCCTTACATACCCGAACAAGCATTTTCACCCCATTTGTTTCATTTTATACGCTGAAAACGAATGTTTGGTGAATAATGTGTAAATTTAAAGCAGTTTTTTCAAGAACTTACCCGTGTAGGATTTTTCGCAGGCGGCTATTTTTTCGGGCGTTCCCGCGCACACCACCGTGCCGCCCTTATCGCCGCCTTCAGGCCCTAAGTCCACAATATAGTCCGCCGTTTTAATAACGTCTAAGTTATGCTCTATTACAAGCACAGTGTTTCCGCCGTCCACAAAGCGCTGCAAAACCTCTATCAGCTTGTGCACGTCCGCCGTGTGCAAGCCCGTTGTGGGCTCATCGAGAATATACACCGTCTTGCCCGTGCTGCGCTTTGAAAGCTCCGCCGCCAATTTCACGCGCTGCGCCTCGCCCCCCGAAAGGGTGGTGGCGGGCTGACCGATTTTAATATAACCCAGCCCCACGTCAAAAAGCGTTTTCAGCTTGCGGTGAATACGCGGTATGCTCTCAAAGAAGTTCATACCCTCTTCCACCGTCATTTCAAGCACATCGTAAATACTTTTGCCCTTGTAAAGCACGTTTAAGGTCTCGCGGTTGTACCTTTTGCCGCCGCACACCTCGCACGGCACGTAAATATCGGGCAAAAAGTGCATTTCTATTTTAAGAATGCCGTCGCCTTGGCATGCCTCACACCTGCCGCCCTTAACGTTAAAGGAGAACCGCCCCGCTGTGTAGCCGTGGGTCTTCGCGTCCTTTGTGGAGGCGAAAAGCTCGCGAATATCCCCGAAAACGCCCGTATATGTGGCGGGGTTTGAACGCGGCGTTCTGCCTATGGGCGCTTGGTCTATATTTATTACCTTATCAAGGTTTTCCGTTCCCTCAAAGCTCTTGTATGCACCCGGTATGGTCTTTGCGCGGTTAAGCCTGTTTGCAAGCACCTTGTAAACAATTTCGTTTACAAAGGATGACTTACCGCTGCCCGAAACGCCCGTAACGCAGGTGAATGTGCCCAGCGGAATTTTAACGTTGATTTTTTTAAGGTTGTTTTCCGCCGCGCCCTTAATTTCAAGAAATGCGCCGTTGCCCTTTCGCCTTTTTGCGGGCACGGGTATTTTTCTGCGCCCCGTAAGATAATCGGCGGTTATCGAGTCCTTGCACTTTTCAAGCTCGGGCACTGTGCCCGAAAATACTATATTGCCGCCGTGAATACCCGCTCCCGGGCCTACGTCCACAATATAATCTGCGGCGCGCATTGTGTCCTCGTCGTGCTCCACCACAATAACGGTGTTCCCGAGGTCGCGCAGCCTTTTAAGGGTGGCTATAAGCCTGTCGTTATCCCGTTGGTGCAGCCCTATGCTCGGCTCGTCGAGTATATAAAGCACCCCCATAAGGGATGAGCCTATTTGCGTGGCAAGCCTTATTCGCTGGCTCTCGCCGCCGGAAAGCGTACCCGAAGAGCGCGAAAGGTTAAGATACTCAAGCCCCACGCTTTCAAGAAAGGTAAGGCGCTCGCGTATTTCCTTTAAAATCGGCTTTGCAATCATACCGTCGCGCTGACCGAATTTAAGGGTATTTAAAAAGGCAAGCTCGTCCGTTACCGATAAATCGCAAAATTCCTTAATGCTTTTGCCGCCAACCGTAACCGCCAAATATTCGGGTTTCAGCCTTGCGCCGTGGCAATCGGGGCAGGGGCGCTCGGTCATATAGCTTTCAATTTCGGCGCGCGCGTAGTCGCTTGTGGTTTCCTTATAGCGGCGCTCAAGGTTATTTATAACCCCCTCAAACGGTGCTTCATACTGCCCGCCGCCGAATGTGCCGCTGCGCTTTAGTTTCAGCTTTACGCCGTTTGTGCCGTAAAGCACGGCGTGCTTTACCTCGTCCGATAAATCCTTGTAGGGCGTGTTTATATCAAAGCCGTAGTAATCGGCAAGCCCGTTGTAATACATTGTGGCAATGCTGCCCGAATCGGGGTAAAACCAAGAGTTTACCCCCCAGCCCGAGGCGCGAATAGCGCCGTCCAAAAGCGATTTTGACTCATCGTTTATAACAAGCTGCGGGTCTACCTTCATAAAAATGCCGAGCCCCGTGCAGGTGGGGCAAGCACCGAACGGGCTGTTAAAGGAAAACATTGTGGGGGTAAGCTCGGGAATGCTTATTCCATGCTCCTCGCAGGCAAAGCTCTGCGAAAATTGCAGCTCTTCCCCGCCTATCACGTCCACCGTTACCGTTCCGCCCGAAACTGCGGCGGCGGTTTCAATGCTGTCGGCAAGGCGGGAGCGCATACCCTCCTTTACAACAAGCCTGTCCACCACAATTTCAATGCTGTGCTTTTTATTTTTTTCAAGCTTTATTTCTTCGGATAAATCGTAAATGTTCCCGTCTATTCTAACCCTTACATAGCCCTGCTTTCTTGCGTTTTCAAGCTCTTTTGCGTGCTCGCCCTTTCTGCCCCTTACCACGGGCGCGAGTATCTGAATCTTGCTGCCCTCGGGCAAAGCGGCTACCCTATCCACAATTTGGTCGGTAGTCTGCTGGCTTATTTCCCTGCCGCACACAGGGCAGTGCGGAACACCCACCCGCGCGTATAAAAGCCTTAAATAATCGTATATTTCGGTAACCGTGCCAACTGTAGAGCGCGGGTTTTTGGATGTGGTTTTCTGGTCTATCGATATTGCGGGGGAAAGCCCCTCAATGCTTTCAACGTCGGGCTTTTCCATTTGCCCCAAAAACTGGCGCGCGTATGAGGAAAGCGACTCAACATACCGCCGCTGCCCCTCTGCGTATATGGTATCAAACGCGAGCGACGATTTGCCGCTGCCCGAAAGCCCCGTGAAAACTATCAGCTTATCGCGTGGCAGGGTCACGTCCACATTTTTAAGGTTATGCTCGTTTGCACCCTTGATTATTATTTTATCGTTAGCCATATTTTAATCCCCTAAATGCCGAGTACAGCTATTGCAATATTAAAGTAAATGAAAAGCGAAATTGCGTCCACAATAGTGGTTATAAACGGGCTTGCCATTACTGCCGGGTCAAAGCCCACCTTTTTTGCGAGTATGGGCAGCGTGCAGCCCACAATCTTCGCCACAATAACGGTGAAAAATAATGTCAGGCACACAACCGCTATTTCGGCAATTTGTCTGCCGGGGTCGAAAGAGTGCAGCATTAAATAGTCCACCAAAATCATTTTAATAAAGTTAACTGTCGCCAGCGCCGTGCTGCACAAAAGCGCAACGCGCACCTCTTTCCATATAACTTTGAAAATATCGCGAAATTCAATGTCACCGAGCGAAATACCGCGAATAATGGTAACAGAGGACTGACTGCCCGAGTTTCCGCCCGTATCCATAAGCATGGGTATAAAGGCTATAAGCGCGGGCAGCACCGTCAGCTTTTCTTCAAAATTGGATATTATGGCGCCCGTAAATGTGGCGGAAATCATAAGCAGCAAAAGCCAGGGTATGCGTGCCTTAAAGGTTGAAAACACGCCCGTTCTGAAATAGGTGCGGCTTGAAGGCAAAATAGCCGCCATTTTTTCAATATCCTCGGTTGCCTCTTCCTGTATAACGTCGATAGCGTCGTCAACCGTTACAATACCCACAAGGCGGTTTTCCTTATCCACCACGGGCAGCGCCATAAGGTCGTATTTTTCAAACTGCCCCGCAACCTCTTCCTTATCGTCCAAGGTGTTGGCGTATATAATGTTTTCGTCCATTATATCGGAAAGCACGCAGGTTTTGTCATTTAAAAGCAGGTCCTTTACCGTAACTATTCCGAGCAAATGGCGGCTGCGATCTATAACGTAGCAGGTGTATATGGTTTCGGAATCAATACCTATCGCGCGTATGCGGTCAAACGCCTGCTCCACCGTCATATCCTTTTTAAGGTCTATATACTCGGTGGTCATAATGCTGCCGGCGCTGTCATCGGGGTATGCTAACAGCTGATTTATCATTTTGCGGGTTTTGGGGTCGGTCTGGCTCAAAATACGCTTTGCCACCGTTGCGGGCATTTCGTCGATAACGTCAACGGTATCGTCCATAAACAGCTCGTCCATAACCTCTTTGAGCTCTGTATCGCTGAAAGCCTCAATAAGCAGCTGCTGCATATCGGGGTCCATTTCAACAAAGACCTCGGCGGCAAGCTCTTTGGGCAATATTCTGAAAATAACCGGCAGCTCCCGCTCGGGGATATCCTCGCATATCTGCGCTATGTCGGCAGGGTTCATTTCCGAAAGCACTTCTCGCAATCGTGCATACTTCTTCCCGTCTATCAATTCAAAAATGTTTTCTTCCTGCATGTTGATATCCTCCTTCTTGCGGTATTTGCCTAATGTTAATTTAACGCTGCCTGATTTGTTTCAAGTTTAATTCTTCAAGCGGCTTTAAGCCGAGAGACGCGGCAAAATCATACGCATTTTTCTGCATTTGGGTATTAAGCAGCATATCGGGCGAGTGCGCGTCGCACCCTATAATTACATCATTCCCGACTTTTGCGGCAATTTTAAAAAATCTTTCGGACGGATAGTGTCGTCCGGTGCTAAGCCCCAGCATATTTATTTCAAGCGGAATGCCCTGCGCTTTTGCAGCCTCGCAAAGCCGCTCGTTTTCGGTGTAGTACCAGTCGGCGTCCGATAAACAGAAAAACACATCGGGGTGCGCAATATAGCTGAAACAGCCGGTGTTTATGCCCTCTGTAACCTCGTCAACATATTTTTTAAGCATTTTTCTGTCGCTGCTGCCCGAGCCTACATAATAACCGCCGTCCTCATTTTCCAAAAAGTGCTGACCCATTATCAAATAATCGACATTATGCTCTGTGCAAAAATTTTTAAGCTTTGGAAAAAGTGATGGAAAATACTCTGCCTCAAAGCCTGTGTAAAGCTTTATTTTTCCGCTGTATTCCTCTGTTAAATTCTTAATACAGCTTACATATTCGGGCGCTTCGTCGGGGGTCATTCTCATACCCGAAACATAGCCGCTCTTAAAATACTGCGGCGAATGGTCGGAAAAGCCGAGAATTTTCATTCCGGCGGCAATCGCGTTTTCAATATACTCCCGCTCGTCCCCTACGGCATGGTGACACCGTACCGTATGCGTATGATAATTTGCTTTCATAAACTCGCCTACCTTCAACCAAACAATTATACACCCAAATACGACAAAAAGCAAGTTTACAAACTGTTAATATTATTACTCGGGCAGGTAAAGCTCTTCCGCCGCCATTTCTTCCCTCGGTAATTCAAGTATGGTGCTTGTGTGGTCGGCGCTTACGGCGTTCAGTATTACCGAATACAGGTAGCCTTGCGGGTTTTGCACCGAGTTTTCGTTTTCGCGCAGCGTTTCAAGCGCGTCTATAAGCGTATCACAATCAACCTGCCGCAACAGGTTGTGTATTTCCGCTTGCGGCAGCAGCGCGCCCGAAAGCCTTATTTTTTCCTTATAAAAAAGTATTCGCAGCGCGTTTTCAAACATTCGTGCGGTTTTTTCTTCAAAACAGTTAAGTCGGCATTTGTGTAAAATCTCCGTAAGCTCGGGGTCGGTCGATTGGTTATACTCAGTATAGCTTTTATAAGTATAATTATTATACGTTTGGATAGGCTGACTTTTCTTCACTTCATTAACTGCCGTTTTTACACATTCTGATATAACATTTTCGCTTTTCTTAAACTTACCTTCGGTAATGTTTTGTTCTGCCGTTTTTAAAGTCGAAATGTCCTTTTCGGGTTCGCATTTCAGCACATAAAGCTTATTCGGCAAGCCCCTGCCCTGCCTTTCTTCATAAAGCAGCCCTGTTTCGGTAAGCTCCTTAAAAACCGCTATCGCTTTTTTGTAGGATACGGAAAGTATATGCGCAATATTTTCGCGGGTGTATATCTGGTACACCTCGCCCCGCCCGTTTATCCAGCCGTTTTTCTGCGATAAGCTCATGCGGTCAAGCAATAAGGAATACAAAAGCTTGCTCTCGGCGGATAACTTCCTGTACCGCGGGTTTTCAAAAAGTGCCGTCGGCACGCGTAAAAATTTTCCGCTTACAATTTCATCCGATATATAGGCTTTATTCACGGTATATCATCTCCCTAATGCCATAATAAAAGCACTTAAAGCCGCCATTCACCGACAGGTTTTCCGTTTCGGGCTTATCGGCGACTCCGATTTTCCGCCGCCGAACATTTTTCTCTTATAAAAATTCTGTATTGTTTCTTGATTTTTTACATAATAGACGATATAATGTATATACTGATATATATTTGATATATAGCGGTATGTAATTAAGGCATTTCATAACCGCGAAAAAGTATGTTAAAATATTAACAATCTTATCGAAGGAGAAAATGCCATGAAAAAGATATATCCTGTAATTGACAGCGCCGAATCGCTTGAAGCCGCCTTAAAAAGAGTCCGTGCGGCTCAAAAAAGGTTTGCGGAGTATTCGCAGAGTCAGGTGGACAGTATCTTTAAAGCGGCGGCGGCAGCCGCCGACCGTCAGCGTATACCTTTAGCCCGCCTTGCGGTGGAAGAAACCGGCATGGGCGTGGTTGAGGATAAGGTAATAAAAAACCACTACGCCGCGGAATATATTTACAATGCCTACAAGGACACAAAGACCTGCGGCGTTATTGAGGAGGATAAGGAATACGGTATAACCCGAATTGCCGAGCCGATAGGCGTTATAGCGGCGGTAATTCCCACTACCAACCCCACGTCAACCGCAATTTTCAAGACATTGCTTGCGCTTAAAACCCGCAACGGAATTATTATAAGCCCCCACCCGCGTGCAAAAAACTCCACCGCCGAGGCGGCAAGAACCGTGCTTGAGGCGGCGGTTGCGGCGGGCGCGCCCGAGGATATTATAGCCTGGATAGATAAGCCCTCGCTTGAAATGACCGATTTCATTATGAAAGAGGCGGATATAATTCTTGCCACGGGCGGACCGGGAATGGTGCACGCCGCCTATTCAAGCGGCAAGCCCGCAATAGGCGTGGGCGCGGGAAATACGCCCGCCGTAATTGATACCTCGGCGGATATTACCCTTGCGGTGAACTCTATAATTCATTCCAAAACCTTTGATAACGGTATGATTTGCGCGTCGGAGCAATCGGTAATAGTGTTTGATAAGGTCTACAAAAGGGTCAAAAAGGAATTTGCCGACCGCGGCTGCTGTTTCCTTGACCGCGACGAAACAAACAAGGTGCGCAAGACCGTTATTATAAACGGTGCGCTTAACGCCAAAATAGTGGGTCAAACGGCGAAAACAATTGCCGACCTTGCGGGTGTTTGCGTGCCCGACGGCACAAAAATACTGATAGGTGAGGTTGAAAGCGTAGAGCCGACGGAGGAATTTGCCCACGAAAAGCTCTCCCCCGTGCTTGCAATGTATAAAGCGAAGGACACAGAGGACGCTTTTTCAAAGGCGGAGCGCTTAATTGCCGACGGCGGCTACGGGCACACATCTTCAATATATTTAAACCCGATTACCGAGAAAGAAAAGCTCGCCGAATTTGCAAGACGCATGAAGACCTGCCGCATACTCGTAAACACCCCATCCTCGCAGGGCGGCATAGGCGACCTTTATAACTTTAAGCTCTCCCCCTCCCTCACCCTCGGGTGCGGCTCATGGGGCGGAAACTCGGTTTCCGAAAATGTGGGAGTAAAGCACCTGCTCAATATTAAAACCGTTGCCGAGAGGAGAGAAAATATGCTTTGGTTCCGCTCCCCCGAAAAGGTTTATATTAAAAGGGGCTGCCTGCCTGCAGCGCTTGAAGAATTTAAAGCAATCAACCCCCGCAAAAAGGCGTTTATCGTTACCGACCGCTTTTTGTATGAAAACGGCTGCACAAGACCCATAACCGATAAGCTTAACGAAATGGATATAGCCTACACCGTATTTTCCGAAGTTGAGCCCGACCCGACGCTGAAAATTGCAAAAAAAGGCGCGGAAATGATGACAAACTTCGCGCCGGATGTTATAATAGCAGTGGGCGGCGGCTCTGCAATGGACGCGGCGAAAATTATGTGGGTGCTTTATGAACACCCCGACGCCGACTTTACCGATATGGCGATGCGCTTTTCGGATATACGAAAACGCATTTACACATTTCCTAAAATGGGCGAAAAGGCTTACTTTACAGCTGTGCCCACCTCTGCCGGAACGGGCTCTGAGGTTACTCCCTTTGCGGTTATTACCGACAGCGATACCGGCATTAAATACCCGCTTGCCGATTATGAGCTTATGCCCGATATGGCAATAGTGGACGCAGACCTGCAAATGTCCGCGCCGAAAGGGCTTACAGCCGCATCGGGAATTGACGCGGTATCGCACGGTATGGAGGCGTTTGCCTCAATGCTCGCAACCGATTATACCGATTCTTTGGCGCTGCGCAGCCTTAAAATTATGTTTGAATATCTCCCCCGCGCTTATGAAAACGGAGAGGGCGACCCCGAGGCGCGTGAAAAAACGGCTAATGCCGCCACAATGGCGGGCATGGCTTTCGCCAACGCGTTTTTGGGCGTTTGCCACTCTATGGCGCATAAGTTGGGCGCTTTTCATCATTTGCCACACGGCATTGCAAACGCGCTTATGTTAGACGAGGTAATACGCTTTAATTCGGCTGACGTTCCCGCAAAAATGGGAACATTCCCGCAGTACGCTTACCCGCACACCAAGGCGCGCTATGCCGAAATAGCCGATTATTTGAACCTCGGCGGCAAAACCGACGACGAAAAGGTTGAAAACCTTATTGCGGCGCTTGACGCTCTTAAAGAAAAAATCGGCATAAAGAAAACCATACGCGATTATGTGCCTGACGAAGAAGACTTTTTAAACAGGCTTGACAGCATGACCGAGCAGGCGTTTGACGACCAGTGCACGGGCGCAAACCCGCGCTACCCGCTGATGAGCGAAATAAAGCAAATGTATTTGAACGCCTATTACGGCACACACGAAAAAATATAACAGGAAAGGGGACGAAAATATGAAGCTTGATAAAATAATTGCGGTTCGCACCGGCAAGACGGTATATAAGGACGGCGACCGCGTAATAAAGGTATTTGAAAACGGGTATTCAAAAGCGGATATATTAAACGAGGCGCTTAACCAAGCGCGAATTGAGGAAACAGGGCTTAATATACCGAAAATTCTCGGCGTTTCTACCGAAAACGGCAAGTGGGCTGTTATAAGCGAATATATAAAGGGTAAAACGCTCGCGCAGCTGATGACCGAAAACCCCGATAAATTTGACGAATATCTCGAACGCTTTGTGGATATTCAAATGGAAATCCACTCAAAAAAAGCCCCCCTGCTTACAAAGCTTAAGGATAAAATGAACCGAAAAATAGATCGGGCGGATATTGACGCCGCCACCCGCTACGACCTGCACACGCGGCTTGAGGGTATGCCGCGGCACAACAAGGTATGCCACGGAGATTTTAACCCCTCGAACATTATCATAACCGACGACGGAACACCGTATATTATAGATTGGGCGCACGCAACCCAAGGCAACGCCTCTGCCGATGTTGCAAGGACCTACCTGCTTTTCCGGCTTGACGGCAATATTGAGAGCGCCGAAAAATATATGGAGCTTTTCTGCAAAAAAAGCGACACCGCGCGGCAGTATATTGAAAAATGGCTGCCGATAGTCGCCGCCTCGCAGTCGGTAAAGGGCAACGCGGAGGAGCGGGAGTTTCTGCTCTCGTGGGTTGACGTTGTAGATTATCAGTAAATCGTTCGTATTCCGAGGGGGAAAATTTCCTCTCGGAATACGGTCAATATAAAAAACGGAGGAAAACAGAAAATGAAAGTTACAGTATGTATCGGGAGCTCATGTCATTTAAAAGGATCAAGGCAGGTTGTTGAGGAATTTCAGCACCTTATAGCCGAAAATGAGCTGCAGGACAAGGTGGAGCTCGGCGGAACGTTTTGCATGGGCAACTGTCGGCAGGGCGTTTGCGTTACGGTGGACGGCGAGCTTTACTCGGTATCCCCCGAAACCGCGAAATCGTTTTTTGAAGAATACATATTAGCCAAAGCCTAATAGGAAAGGAATGACCTTTCATTATGTCGGAATTTTTAAAGCTGAAGAAATCCAACTGTAAAAACTGTTATAAGTGTATTAGGCACTGCCCCGTGAAATCAATCAGATTTTCGGGAAATCAGGCGAATATTGTAGGAAACGAGTGTATTCTGTGCGGTCAGTGCTTTGTGGTATGTCCGCAGAACGCAAAGGAAATAGCCGACGAGACCGAGCGCGTAAAGGTGCTTATAGACTCGGGTGCGCCCGTAATTGCAAGCGTTGCGCCCTCGTTTATAGCAAATTATGACGGCGTGGGCTTTGAGGAATTAAAGGCGGCGCTTAAAAAGCTCGGCTTTGCCGACGCGGAGGAAACCGCCGTGGGCGCTACCATTGTAAAGCGCGAATACGAACGGCTGCTGAATGAAGACAACCGAAATATTTTAATTTCTTCCTGCTGCCACTCGGTAAACCTGCTTATTCAGAAATATTATCCGTCATGTCTTCCCTACCTTGCCGACGTGCTCTCACCCATGCAGGCGCACTGCAAGGATATTAAACAAAGATACCCCGACGCCAAAACGGTATTTATAGGTCCGTGCGTTGCAAAAAAGGACGAAGCCGACTACTACACGGGCATTACCGACGCGGTGCTGACCTATGAGGAGCTGACCGAATGGTTTGAGGCGGCGAGAATTGTTCCCGAGAAAAAGCTTGATAAATCGGACGAAAGCCTTGCAAGATTTTTCCCCACCACGGGCGGTATTCTTAAAACAATGCAAAAAAATATGCGCCCCGATTATACATATTTGGCGGTAGACGGCGTGGAAAACTGTATGGCGGCGCTGCACGATATTGAAGAGGGCAACATTGAGCATTGCTTTATAGAAATGTCGGCGTGCGCGGGCAGCTGCATAGGCGGTCCTGTTATGGAAAAATACCACAGAATGCCCGTAAGGGATTATTACGCCGTGGCGCACTATGCCGGCAAAAAGGACTTTGACGTTGCGCAGCCCGATGCATTTACCCTACGCAAGGAAATGGAGTACATAGGCAGAAAGCTGCCCTACCCGTCCGAAAGCGAAATTCGCGAGGCACTGCACCGAATGGGCAAGCTGCGACCCGAGGACGAGCTTAACTGCGGCTCCTGCGGCTACAATACCTGCCGCGAAAAGGCGGTTGCCATAATTCAGGGCAAGGCAGAGGTTTCAATGTGCCTGCCCTTCTTAAAAGAGCGCGCCGAGAACTTCTCGGATAATATTATAAACAACACACCAAACGGCATTGTGGTGCTAAACGATAAATACGAGGTGCAGCAGATAAACCGCGCGGCGCTGAAGCTTATGAATATTCCGCGTGAATCGGACGTTATGGGCGAGCCGATAATACGCATTTTAGACCCAAAGCCGTTTATGGACGTGCAGCGCACGGGCAGAACGGTAAGGGACGAAAAGGTTTACCTTGCCGAATATGATAAGTATATCGAACAGACGATAGTGCTTGATAAGGAGTACAAGGCGCTTATCTGTATTATGCGCGATGTTTCGGATGAAGAGCAGCAAAAGCAGCGCAAGGAAGAGCTGAGCCGCCAGACCGTGGAAACCGCCGATAAGGTTGTGGATAAGCAGATGCGCATAGTTCAGGAAATAGCGTCATTGCTCGGCGAAACCGCGGCGGAAACCAAAATTGCCCTTACTAAGCTGAAGGAGTCGATGACCGATGAATAACCTGTGCGCGGACATCGGCTACCGCAGTATTTACCACGAGGGCGAGGAGCTTTGCGGCGACCATATAGACGTAATAGAGCAAGAGGACGGCTCAACGGTTGTAGTGTTGGCGGACGGGCTCGGCAGCGGAGTTAAGGCAAGTATTCTTTCCACCCTTACCTCAAAAATAATTTCCACCATGATAGCGGCGGGGCTGTCTCTTGAAGACTGCGTGCAGACCATTGCCGCCACCCTGCCCGTGTGCTCGGTGCGCAAGGTTGCATATTCCACCTTTACCATTCTGCGCATTGTGGGCAGCAACGAGGCGGAGCTTATACAGTACGATAACCCGGTTGCAATACTTTTGCGTGACGGCGAGGAGTACGATTACCTCAAAACCGAGCTTAATATTGAGGGTAAAAAAATTTACCAATCAAAAATAAGGCTGCAGGAGGGCGATATGTTCGTGCTTATGAGCGACGGCTGCCCCCACGCGGGAATAGGCACGGAGTATAATTTCGGCTGGGAGCGCAAGGATATAGTCGAGTTTATGAAGACCTTTTATCCCGTGGGCTATACCGCGAAGACCCTTTCCACCATACTTATTGATGAATGCAACCGACTTTACGGCGAAAAACCGGGGGACGACGCCACCGCCTGCGTAGTGAAAATAAGAAAACGCGAGCCTATGAATCTGCTGTTCGGCCCGCCCTCAAACAGGGACGACTGCGACAGAATGATGTCCCTCTTCTTCTCAAAGGAGGGCAAGCACATAATCTGCGGCGGCACAACCTCGTCCATAGCGGCGAAATATCTCGGCAAGCCCTTAAAGCCAAAGCTTGAATTTATTGATAAGGACGTACCGCCGATAGCCGAGCTTGAGGGCGTAGACCTTGTAACAGAGGGCGTTATAACCATAAACAAGGTGCTTTCCTACGCAAGGGACTATTTAAAGGATAACGAAAGCTATTCGCAGTGGGGCATTAAAAAGGACGGCGCGTCGCTTATCTGCCGCCTGCTTTTTGAGGAAGCGACCGATATTAACTTCTTCGTCGGCAGGGCGATAAACCCTGCGCACCAAAACCCCGACCTGCCCATAAATTTCAATATTAAAATGCAGCTTGTAGCCGAGTTGTCCGATTGCCTTAAAAAAATGGGCAAGCGAATAAAGGTAAGCTATTTTTAGTTTATATTTCCCCGTTTTACAGCGGTAAAAGATAAGGAGACCCAAAATTGAGAAAGTTTGATACCAAGGTTCAACATTTAAAGTACAAGGTTCTGCGCGAGGTAGCCCGCGAAGAATGGAACGGAACGCTTAGAGAGCATATGCTCGATATTCCGAAAAAAATCGTTCCCGGCAACGAGCCCACAATGCGCTGCTGCGTTTATAAGGAGCGCGCAATACTCGGCGAGAGAATTAAAATTGCCATGGGCGGCGATAAGGAAAACCCCAACGTAATAGAAGTTATTGAAATTGCCTGCGATGAGTGTCCTATGGGCGGTTACGATGTTACCGAGGCTTGCCGCGGCTGCCTTGCCCACCGCTGCGAGGATGTATGCCGCAGGGGCGCAATTACCTTTGACAGCCAGCAAAAGGCGCACATTGATAAAACAAAGTGCGTTGAGTGCGGTCAGTGCGCCAAGGTATGCCCCTACAGCGCAATACTCAACTTCAAACGCCCGTGTATGAGCGCCTGCAAGGTGAACGCAATTTCCATGACCGAAACCAAAGCCGCCTGCATTGATAACGAAAAATGTATTTCCTGCGGTGCTTGCGTTTATCAGTGCCCGTTCGGTGCAATTACCGATAAATCGTTCATTATAGACGCTATAAATATGCTTAAAAATAAGGAAAACAAGGTTTACGCCGTTGTTGCCCCCTCTATTTCAAGCCAGTTTACATATGCAAAGCTCGGTCAGGTAATTTCGGGCATAAAGGCGCTCGGTTTCCACACGGTAGTTGAGGCGGCTTTGGGCGCAGATATGGTGGCCTACGCCGAATCGCGCGAGCTTGCCGAAAAAGGCTTTTTAACAAGCTCCTGCTGCCCCGCATTCGTAAGCTATGTTAAGGGTCAGTTTCCCGACCTTGCCGAGCACATTTCGCACAACCTCTCCCCCGCCGCAACCATTGCAAAATATATTAAAGAGCACGACAAGGGCGCAAAGGTCATATTTATAGGCCCGTGCACGGCTAAGAAAATGGAGTTCCAAAAAGAAGAAGTCCGCCCCTATATTGACTGTGTTATAACCTTTGAGGAATTGCAGGCGCTGTTTGACAGCCGCGACCTCGAAATAACCGAAATGGCGGAGGACGTGCTTGATAACGCCTCTTACTTCGGCAGAATTTTCGCCCGCAGCGGCGGTCTGTCCGATGCGGTAGCCGAGGCGCTTAAAGAACAGGATATTACCGATTTTGAGCTTAAGGGCGTTTCCTGCGACGGCATTGAGGCGTGCAAAATAGCGCTTATGAAAGCCCGCAAGAAAATAGGCGATACAAACTTTATTGAGGGTATGGCGTGCATCGGCGGCTGCATAGGCGGCGCGGGCTGCCTGACCCACGGCGATAAAAACAAAGCCGAGGTTGATAAATACGGCAAGGAAGCCTTTGAAAAGACAATTTCCTCCGCAATAAGCCAGCT
>CAKSQS010000019.1 GCA_934486705.1 uncultured Eubacteriales bacterium | reverse complement strand
GCACCAAATTACCATATTAGTATAGAAAAACAAAACTACTCTGTACCTTATGAATATATTAAGCAAAAGGTGGATGTACGAATTACAAAATCCACTATCGAGGTCTTCTTTGGCGGCAACCGTATCGCTTCCCATCCGAGACTGTACGGCAGATTAAATCAGTACAGCACCGTAGAAGCACATATGCCGCCTAATCATCAGCAATACATTCAATGGAACGGAGAGCGTTTTGTTAAGTGGGCAGCTAAGATAGGAATAAATACCGAAACAGCAGTAAGTGCCATACTCAGCGGATACAAGATAGAACAGCAGGGTTACAAGGCTTGTATGGGCATTTTAAAGCTTGCGGACAAGTATTCTCCCGAAAGATTGGAAAATGCCTGTAAAAAGGCGTTAACCTTTACAACAAGACCCTCCCTTAAAAACATACAGGCAATTCTTTCTTCAGGTCAAGATAAGGAACAACCCCCCGGAAGAAGAAAAGCCATCATCATCGCAATACGGGTTTACCCGTGGAGCAGAGTATTATGCAGGGAGGAAAAACTAATGTTAACAGAAAATACAGTTACTAAACTACAGGAAATGAAGCTTACTGCTATGGCAAGAGCCTTTAAGGAGCAGCTTACCGACCCTAATATTAACGGATTGGCTTTTGAGGATAGGTTCGGTCTTTTGGTAGACCAAGAATGGACATCCCGAAAAACAATCATCTTAAAAGATTAATAAAGCAGGCAAAATTTTCGGGAACGGGTGCTTTTGTTGAGGATATTGAATACCACTCGGACCGAAATTTAGACTCTGCTCAAATAGCAAGCGTGCTTGCAACCCATGCCCAAAAGGGACTTCCCGCCTTCGGAATTTACGGCAACGATGTATGCGACGCAGACGATACCGAAATCCCCGAGGACGTTAAGGAAAAGCTGCTACGTTTCGGTCGTACGGCAGTCGCGGCGGCGACTATGCGCGGTAAGTCTTATTTACAGATAGGCTCAATTACAATGGGCATCGGCGGCTCTATAATAGACCCGCACTTTATCGAGGACTATCTCGGTATGCGCGTAGAGTCGGTCGATGAAGTGAAGATTATCCGCAGAATGACCGAGGGTATATATGATGAAGAAGAATATAAAAAAGCTCTTGAATGGTCAAAGAAATACTGCAAAATGGGCTTTGACAAAAACCCTGCTGAATTGCAGAAAACCGCCGAGCAGAAGAAAGCCGACTGGGAATTTACCGTTAAAATGTGCGTAATAAAAGACCTTATGAACGGCAATAAAAATCTTCCGAAGGGCTGTGAGGAGGAAGCGGTAGGACATAACGCGATTGCCGCGGGATTTCAGGGACAGCGGAAGTGGACGGACTTTTATCCCAACTGCGATTTCCCCGAGGCGCTCCTTAATACCTCGTTCGACTGGAACGGAGCGAGAGAGCCGTATATACTTGCAACCGAAAACGACGTGCTTAACGGACTGGGTATGCTCTTTATGAAACTGCTTACTAATCGTGCGCAGATGTTTGCCGACGTTCGCACCTGCTGGAACGGTAAATCCGTAAAGAGGGTTACAGGTTATGATTTAGAAGGTCACGCCAAAGATGCCGGCGGCTTTATTCACCTTATAAATTCGGGAGCCTGCTGTCTTGACGCTAACGGCTCTGCAAAGGACGAAAACGGCAACGCCGTTATGAAGCCGTGGTATGAGGTAACCGAGGCAGACCAAAAGGCGATTATGGATAATACTACTTGGAATTATGCCGATTTGGGTTATTTCCGCGGCGGCGGATTTTCCTCGCGCTTTGAGACAAAGGCGGAAATGCCCGCTACAATGATAAGGCTTAACCTTGTAAAGGGCTTAGGTCCCGTCTTGCAGATAGCCGAGGGCTGGACGGTAGCACTGCCCGAAGAAGTAAGCGATACGCTCTGGAAACGCACAGACTACACATGGCCCTGCACTTGGTTCTCTCCGCGCATAACGGGAAAGGGCGCGTTTAAGTCGGCTTATGACGTGATGAACAACTGGGGAGCGAATCACGGCGCGATTTCCTACGGTCATATCGGCGCCGATTTGATTACACTTTGCGCGATACTCCGTATTCCGGCTTGTATGCACAACGTACCAGAGGAGGATATATTCCGTCCTGCGGCTTGGAATGCGTTAGGAATGGATAAAGAGGGTGCAGATTACAGAGCCTGCGCAAACTACGGCGCGCAGTTTGAAAAGTAGGAGCAAATATGGAATATACTGAGATAAGAGAGCAGATATGCGATGTCTGCCATAAAATGTGGCAGTTAGGCTGGGTGGCGGCTAATGACGGAAAGGGATTTTTATCTATGAAGGATAGGATTAAGCTTAAGTAATAGGTATGTTTTGCAATCCTGTTATGCTCATGAAAAAGTACAGAATTTAATTTCAGGTAAAAAGTCATCAATTTCCTTAAGTGAAGTGATGGAATGCTTTTAATTATTTATAATTTGGCGAATTGAATTATAGGTCTTTGAATGCGGGGTGTGTAACTGTATTGTTTGGGAGAGCGCTACACTGGCAGTGTAGAGGTCAGCGGTTCGATCCCGCTATGCTCCACCAAAAAATCCCGTTCACTTTTGTGAACGGGATTTTTTACTTCTTACCTCTTACCTAAAAATAAAATTGTCAACGTGATTTTGGGGAAGTAATATGTAAGAGGTAATAGTTGCGGCCTTGCCGCCGATTGTAAATGCAAGGTTACACCTTGCTCTTTTTGTATTACGGCGATATAAACATTTACCGTCGGGGACACACTTGACGCTGTATTTATGCAAGGATTTAAATTCATATTATTAGACCTCCCATAAAAAAATCATATAGGCTATTGACAAATTTAATACTTCGTGTTATGATGTATTACGCAAAAGGAGGTATTGTATGGACGGTCAGTTGAAAAGGGGGCTCTTGGATGTATGTGTTTTAGCGGCTATCAAGAGCGAGGATTCATACGGCTATAAGATTATAAAGGATATGAAGCCGTATATTGAGCTTTCCGAATCGACCCTGTATACCATACTGAAACGCTTGGAAACAGCCGATATGTTGACTGTTCGCACCGCCGAGCACGGCGGCAGACTTCGGAAGTATTACCATATTACAGAAGAGGGACTGAAGCGGATTGAGGAATTTAAGGTCGAGTGGAAAGAGATTTTAGCGATTTACCGATTTGTAACAAAAGGGGACAATGGCAATGAATAAACAGGAATTTTTGAGCGAGCTGCGCAGGGGATTATTCGGCTTGCCGCAGGATGATATTGAGGAACGCTTGACATTTTACAGCGAAATGCTTGACGATAGGGTGGAGGAAGGCCTTTCGGAGGAGGAAGCGGTTTCGGCTATAGGCTCTGTAGAAGAAATCGTAGGACAGACGGTAGCCGATATTCCGCTTGCAAGGGTTGTTAAAGAAAGAATAAAACCTAAAAGACGGCTGAGGGCGTGGGAAATAGTGCTCTTAGCGCTCGGCTCTCCGATATGGCTGTCGCTCGGGATTGCCGCCGCAGCCGTGATTTTCGCACTCTACGTTTCGCTGTGGTCTGTAATTGTTTCGCTGTGGGCGGTTTTCGGCTCACTTGCGGTTTGCGCTGTCGGCAGTGTGCCGATGTGCGTTATTCTTGCTGCGGGCGGCAGCGTTGCGTCGGGTATGGTTACGCTTTCCGCAGGAATTGTATGCGCCGGATTTTCTATACTTATGTTCTTCGGCTGCAGGGAAACGACAAAGGGAATTTTGATACTTACAAAGAAATTTGCAATATGGATCAAGAACTGCTTTATCAAAAAGGAGGAAGCGTGATGAAAAGAGCAACAAAGGTATGGCTTATAACAGCGGGTTCTCTTGTGCTTATGGGATGTATTCTTTTTGCGGGCGTAATGTCGGCGCTTGGGTGGGACTTTGCGAGGCTTTCAACTGTAGCATATGAAACAAATACGCACGAAGTGAACGAGCCGTTCAGCGATATATCCTTGATAACCGATACTGCGGATATTGTATTTGCCGTGTCGAATGACGGAAAATGCAGGGTGGAGTGCTTTGAAGAGGAAAACGCAAGGCATTCGGTCTTGGTTGAAAACGGGGTGCTTACCGTCAGGGTCGAAGAGCAAAAAACTTGGTATGATTATATCGGATTTTACTTCGGTTCACCGAAAATAACAGTTCGGTTACCGAAAACGGAATATAACGCGCTGTCAATTCGCGAAAGCACGGGCAATGTTGAAATACCGAGGGATTTTGAGCTTGAAAGCGCCGATATTTCTTTGAGCACGGGCGATGTTGATTTTTCCGCGTCCGCGCGGGGAACGGTGAAAATTAAAACGAGCACGGGAAATATCCGTGCAGAGAATATTTCCGTCGGCTCGCTTGACATTTCCGTTGCCACAGGCAAAATAACGGTTTCGGGCATTACAAGCAATGGCGATGTTGCCGTAGGGGTATCAACCGGTAAAGCAATTCTCACCGATATTTCCTGCAAAAACGTTATTTCAACCGGAACTACGGGCGATATTACCTTGAATAATGTTATTGCCGCAGAAAGATTTTCTGTTGAGAGAAGCACAGGCTATGTTAAATTAAATGGCTGCGACGCTGCCGAGCTTTATGTAAAAACAAATACGGGTGACGTCATCGGCAGCTTGCTTACTGATAAGGTGTTTATTACCGATACCGACACCGGCAGCGTGGACGTTCCGAAAACGGCGGTCGGCGGCAAATGTGAAATAAAGACCGATACAGGCAATATTAAAATCAAAACAGAGGGAAAGTAAGCTTAGGGGGATAGGCTGTATATAGAAAGAAAAAACAGAGGATGCCTCTGTTTTTTCTTTTGTCGCATTGCTTGCGGGGAAGAATAAAATGACAACCGCGCATTTTCCTTTTAAATACTTCGCTCATTCAAGAGCCATTCTTTTGCCGGCTCAATGCCGTCAAAAAAATTGATTGCAAAGCCGTGCCCGTATAACAATCTGTTTAATTTTTTACGGGAAAGTCCGTCTGCTCCCACAAAGGCTGCACGCATAAACTGCTTGCCGTGCCCTATAAGCGCGTCCGCTATTTCCCCGATCAATTCTTCCGTAATAACCGTTTCGTCTAAGACGAATGCGATATATTCCGTGGAGGAAGGGCGGGAGAATGCCGCAGTATCGGTGTGCAGCTTTTGAATGGCAAGCTCGGTATATTGATAGATCCCGTCCAAATGCTCAAACCATATTTCGCCGCCCGCAAAGGGAAGAATAAACGATTTTTTCCTTACGCCGGGTAATTCTTGCGAACTCTTACCGGTATATCTCGGTTTATCTTTTTTTATAAACACAGCTTATCTCTCCTACAAAAAAGAAATAGATTTGAAACAGAGCCCTTTTGAATCTACATTATTTTTATTGTATATTCTTCCGGCTTATCGGCGTTTGAGTATTCGGGTAAAGTGCCGGTATTTCTGTATTTAAAATTAACAAAGCCTTTGTCTGTTTAAATAATCAGGTGTATATCGGTGTAGCATGCGATTTTCATATGTCTTCCTCCTCTGCCTGTATAACCCCGCTTATATCATCTGCGGAGCAAAGATTGTGATAATAAACCTTATTCAATTTATCGCTTGTGCACAGCATAAAGGATTGCTTTGAGTGCGCTATCATTTTAAGCCTTACCGAATTTTCGGGCTGCGAAATATCGGTCAGCCTGCCGTCTTCGGATATACCTCTGCAGGCAAAAAAGCAAAAGTCCGCGTTGTAGTGCTCAATAGTCCTGTGGGCTTCCTCGCCCACAAAGGCAAGGCAGGAATTTATAACCTCGCCGCCCGTGCCTATGCAGTTAATATTATTTTCGCTTAAAGCCGTGAGCGCTTTTATTCCGTTGGTTATAACAATAATATTTCTTTTTTCGGCTAAAAACGGAATCATAAAATAAGCGCTGGTTGAGGCGTCAAGAAAAATTACGCTTTCATCCGTTACCAAATCTGCCGCCATTCGTGCAATTTTGATTTTTTCATCGCTTTTTTCAAGCTCTCTTATCAAAAACGGAATTTTAATTTCATTAAGCGCGTTTTCGTTGAGCACCGCGCCGCCGTGAGTGCGCCGCAGCAGTCCTTGCTTTTCAAGACTGCATAAATCACGCCTGATAGACGGCTCGCTTGAATAGAGCCTTTGCGCTAAGTCCTTTACCGTGACCGATTTTTCCTTAATTGCAATCTCAAGTATTCTTTTTTCTCTTTCTTTGTTCATATACAACTCCAAACGCTCAATTATTTGAGCGTTTTATCATTTTTGGTGGCGGCTATTGATTATTTGATTTTATAAGTATATTATATTCATATAATTTCATTTGTCAATAAAGGAATGATAAATATGCTTTTAAAAAATATTTTCGATTGCCACACGCATACGCATTTTTCCCACGATTCCGAATGTGATCCGTATGACAGCTTAAAAGCGGCAAAGGAAAAGGGTATTGCGGGGTTTGCGATTACCGACCACTGCGATATTGAATTTTGCGGCGAAAGGGATGTAAAAACGCCTATAAAGAGGTCAGCCAATTGCGCGCACAAAATGGGTGACTGCGTGCTTGCAGGGGTTGAAATAGGCGAGGGAATATGGCATGAAAAAGACGCGGAGGAAGTGATTTCGGACAGTGATTTTGATATTATTTTAGGCTCGGTTCACGCTGGGAGGTACAAGAATTATACACAGCCGTATTCAGGGATAGATTTTTCTCTTCTTTCACGAAATGAAATAAACGAATACATTTCCGCATATTTTGACGATATGCTTGAAATGATTAAAACGACAGATTTTGATGTGCTTTCGCATATGACCTGCCCATTAAGATACATAAGCGGAAAATACGGAATAGCGGTGGATTTGAAAAATTTTGCCAATAAAACGGATATAATACTTAAAGAAATAATAAGCAGGGGCATTGCATTGGAAATAAATACATCCTGTCTTGATACGGATTACAATTTTCTTATGCCCGATATACCGATAATAAAGCGATATAAGGAGCTTGGCGGTTATCTTTTAACCTTGGGGTCGGACGCGCATATTGCAGAGCGCATAGCCCACGGCTTTGATTATGCCTTAAGCGAGCTTTCAAGGCTCGGCTTTAAAAATATTTATTATTACAAAAACCGAAAACCCATACCGCAGGAGATAAAATTATGAAGTACGATATAACGGCTTTAGGCGAAATACTTATAGATTTTACGCCGTCCGGCAAGGACTCGGCTGGCGACCTTATTTTTGCGAGAAAGGCGGGCGGCGCGCCGGTTAATCTGCTGGCGACCGTTTCAAAATTCGGCGGAAGTGCGGCATTTATAG
The DNA here is from genome assembly GCA_934486705.1 of uncultured Eubacteriales bacterium. GTDB lineage: Bacteria > Bacillota > Clostridia > Oscillospirales > Acutalibacteraceae > UBA737. The sequence goes on along the minus strand of CAKSQS010000019.1, from coordinate 32,040 downwards.
GCAAGGTCGGGAACGATATGTTCGGCAGCTTTCTGCGCGAAACGCTTAAAAACGCGGGTGTTTTGGACGAGGGACTTATAACTGACGAACTTCATAACACCACCCTTGCGTTTGTGGCGCTGAATAACGACGGCGACCGCGATTTCAGCTTTTACCGCAATTTTGGCGCTGATGTTTTTCTTGAAAAAGAGGATATAAAGGCGGACATCATTAAAAATTCGCGGATATTCCATTTCGGCTCTTTATCGCTTACAGCAGAGCCTGCGCGCAGCACAACGGAATATGCGCTTGATATTGCAAAAAAAGCGGGCTGCACCGTAACCTACGACCCGAATTACAGAGAGCCGCTGTGGGAAGATAAAGCAACCGCAATAAAGATGATGAAGCTTCACCTTGATAAGGTGGATATTCTTAAAATTGCAAAGGATGAGCTTTTAATGCTGTTCGGCGGAAGTGAGGAAAGTGCGGTAAGGGCGGCGTTTTCTTACGGCATTAAAATAATTCTTGTGACCGACGGCGCAAAGGGCGCCCAACTTTATATGGAAAACGCGCATATAGCCTTACCCGCCGAAATGGTCAACACTATAGATACAACCGGCGCGGGGGATATATTCTTCGGAACATTTTTAAGTGAATGGATAAATAACAAAAGCACGGTTGAAAGTATAACGCCCGAAACGGCGGAAAAATATCTTAAAAAGGCAATTTATATTGCGGGCAAAAGCACCGAAAAACACGGCGCAATCGCCGCATTAAAGGAGATATAACGAAGTGAAAGCAGCGGTATTTTACGGAAAAAACGATTTAAGAGTTGAGGAAAGGATTATGCCCGAAATCGGCAGAAACGATGTTTTGGTGCGGGTACACGCCTGCGGAATATGCGGAACGGACGTGCACATATTCTGCGGTGACGAGGGCGCTGCTCCCACCCCCGAAAACACCGTTTTGGGTCACGAATTTGCGGGTGAGGTAGTAAAGGTCGGTGCGGGCGTAAAGTCGGTTGCTGCGGGTGACAAGGTATGCGTAGACCCCAACAAGCTTTGCGGCAGCTGTGAGTTTTGCCGCAGGGGAATAGGGCATTTCTGCACCGATATAACAGGTATCGGCACAACGGTGGACGGCGGCTTTGCGGAATACTGCGCCGTGCCCGCTTCGCAGGTTTATAAGGTGGCGGACAGTCTTTCCTTTGAGCAGGCGGCTATGACCGAGCCTGTTTCCTGCTGTCTGCACGGAATAGAGCTTTGTAATATCAAGTGCGGCGATACCGTTATGATTATAGGCTGCGGAATGATAGGGCTTACAATGCTGCAGTTAGCTAAGCTTTCGGGTGCTGCAAATATTATAGCGATTGAGCCTATAAAGGAAAAGAGGGAACAGGCTTTAAAGCTCGGCGCGGACATAGCGCTTGACCCCAAAGCGGATAATATTCCCGAGGCTCTTAAGAAACAGGGCTTGGAACAGGTGGATGTTGTAATAGAGTGCGTGGGCAGACCCGAAACAATTGAACAGGCAATAGCCCTTGCAGGCAAGTATTCAACCGTTATGATGTTCGGGCTTACAAAGCCGAACGCCGAAATAAGCGTAAAGCCGTTTGAAATATTCAAAAAAGAAATAACCTTGAAATCATCCTACATAAACCCATATACATTTCCTGCGGCAATCAAGCTTATTGAAAGCGGAAAGCTTGACGTATCATCAATGATTTACAAAACAGAGCCGCTTACAGAATTGCCGAGTATTTTGGCAGACGGCAAAAGGCGCGGCGCGGGCAAATATATTATAACTATGTGAGGTACAGTATGAATATAATTGAGGTTTTGCTGCGGTCAATTGCAGCGGTGGTAATAGGCACTCTTATAGGCAGCGAGCGTATGCGGCACGGCAGAGCGGCGGGTATGCGAACGCATATTTTAGTCTGCCTCGGCTCTTGTATGACGAGTATGACAAGTATGTTTGTTGCAAATACGCTAGGGAATAACGGCGATGTTTTCAGAATACCCGCACAGGTGGTATCGGGCATAGGCTTTTTGGGTGCGGGAATGATAATTCTTAAAAACAATAATGTTATAACCGGGCTTACAACCGCGGCGGGAGTGTGGGCTACCGCCACCATAGGCGTGGCGCTCGGCTACGGCTTTTATATCGGCGCGGTAATTGTAACGCTGTTGTTTCTCGGCACGATAATATTGTTTGCGAAATTTGAAAGAAAAAGAAAAAGCGCCGAGGTTATATATATCGAAATAGACGATTTATATAAGGTCAACGCGGTTTTATCAAAGCTGCGCGAGGTAATCCCCGAAAGCTTTACATACCAGATTTTCGCCCCGAAGTCTGAGAAAAACGGGAATATAGGTATGAATATTGTAATAGATAAGCGGATTGATTTTGATATTTCATCGCTTTGCGATATTGAAAATATTGCGTATGCGGTAGAAGAATAGTATATAAAAAAAGCACCCCGTACGGAATGCTTTTTTTGGTTGCGAGACGAAATCGCACAATATGTAACTGATGTGCATTTACACTGCGCGAATCACTTATTATAACAGAAAGCAAACCAAGTGATATGCCGAGCCGTGCTCGGCGTGATATTTTTGCTTGCCGCAAAAGTGATATTGTTCGCTTTGCTCACAGTGATATTATATTCGCGCGGACACTCGTGAAGCGAATATCACTCGGCAAAAAGCCGAATATCACTGCACAGCAATACCACTCGCCGTAAGGCGAATATAACTGAAAAAGCAATTGCTCTTTGCAATTGCTTTTTTCATGGTTGCGGGGGCTGGACTTGAACCAACGACCTTCGGGTTATGAGCCCGACGAGCTACCAGCTGCTCCACCCCGCGATATTTAATTTGTCTCAACAAATATATTATACACCAAAGCGGCGAATAATGCAACACTTTTTTTCAAAAAAGTTAAAGTTTTTTGCGGCGGGCGGAAAATCACGCCCGCCGCAATATTTTACCGAATTTAAGTCTTATACGCCGAACTTAGCAACATTGAGCTTTATTCCGGGGCCCATAGTTGTAGCAATAACGCAGGACTTGATATACTGACCCTTAGTGGACGCCGGCTTAGCCTTAACAATAGCGGACATAAGCGCGTCAAGGTTTTCCTGAAGCTTTTCAGCACCGAAAGAAACCTTACCGATGGGGCAGTGGATGATGTTGGTCTTGTCAAGACGGTACTCAATTTTACCTGCCTTTGCCTCGGTAACAGCCTTGGCAACGTCGGGGGTTACAGTACCTGCCTTCGGGGTAGGCATAAGACCGCGCGGTCCTAAAACCTTACCGAGACGACCTACAACGCCCATCATATCGGGTGTTGCGATTACAACGTCAAAATCAAGCCAGTTTTCGTTTTGGATTTTGGCTACTAACTCTTCAGCACCTACGAAATCCGAGCCTGCCTCTTTAGCTGCGTCAGCCTTGTCGCCCTTAGCGAAAACAAGGGTTTTTACGGTTTTACCTGTTCCGTTGGGCAGGATAACCGCGCCTCTGACCTGCTGGTCAGCGTGGCGGGAGTCAACGCCCAAGCGAACGTGAATTTCAACCGTTTCATCAAATTTGGCAGTGCCGGTCTTTACTGCAACCGCAACCGCCTCTTCAGTATCGTAAAACTTACCGGTTTCGATAAGCTTTGCGCTGTCATTATATTTTTTACCGTGTTTCATTGTTTACCTCCCAATAAGTGGTTAAATCGGAATTTTCCTCCCACAAGAGAGAATTTAATCGACAACTTCTATACCCATGCTGCGGGCAGTACCGGCTATCATACTCATAGCGGACTCAATGCTTGCAGCGTTAAGGTCGGGCATCTTTGTTTCGGCGATTTTCTTAACTTGCTCTCTGGTGATTTTGGCAACCTTGGTTTTGTTAGGTGTGCCGGAAGCACTTTCAATGCCGCAAGCCTTCTTAATAAGAACGGCTGCCGGCGGAGTTTTAGTGATAAAACTGAATGAGTGATCTGCATAAACGGTGATAACAACCGGGATTATGAGACCGGCATCATTCTTGGTTCTCTCATTAAATTCCTTGGTGAACGCCATAATGTTGACGCCGTGCTGACCGAGAGCAGGACCTACCGGCGGAGCCGGAGTAGCCTTACCTGCGGGGATTTGAAGTTTAATGTAACCTGTGATTTTCTGAGCCATTTGTTTGCACCTCCATTATTCGTGGTAGCGGCGATAAAACGCCTTTCGGAGCGGTCATATTCCGTTCCTCCCACCGTGGCACTGTAGACCCGTGCCGGGTTTCCGCATTACAGCGGATAAGTTAATAAGCATTTCTGCGTATTAAGCGTTTAGTCATCAAGCGCTATCTGGTCAAGCTCAAATTCAACCGGAGTTTCTCTGCCGAACATTGAAAGCGCCACGCAGACGTTATTGTTCGCGGTGTCAACCGATTTAACTGTTCCGGAATAGCCCTCAAGCGGACCGCTGATGATCTTAACGTTATCTCCCTCGCGGTAGCCTACCTCAACGCTGTGCTTTTCAACGCCTAATGCAACTACCTCTTCGTCTGTAAGCGGAACGGGCTTTGAAGCCGGTCCTACGAAGCCGGTGCAGCCGCGAATGTTTCTTACAACATACCAGCTGTCATCCGTAACTATCATTTTAATGAGTACGTAGCCGGGGAATATTTTACGTTCGACCTCGCGCTTTTTGTCTTCTTTGATTTCGGTTACGGTTTCGGTAGGAATTTTAATATCCTGAATTAAATCCTGCATACCGCGGCTTTCAACCATTGTTGCCAAGTCGCTTGCTACCTTATTTTCGTAACCTGAATAGGTATGAACCACATACCATCTTGCTTCTTGTGTATCAGCCATAAACTACCTCCGGCGGCTTACGCGCCCAATATCAGTTTTAAGAGCTGACCGAGACCGTAATCCACCAACCATATGAACGCGCCGACTATAACGCACATTATAAGTACGATAACCGTGTTTTTAACCACGTCACGCGGACCGGGCCATACAATTTTCTTAACTTCGCTTTTATAATCGCGGAAGAAACGGAAAACGCGTTTTATAATGGTGAGCTTTTCGCCCTTTGATTCTGCAACCTCAATATAATCATCTATAAAGAGGTAAGCCGCGGCAAGCGCCACGAATACGAAAAGGGCAATTGCCGTAATAAGCACAAAGCTTGAATAGGCAGTACCGGTCACATCCGGTAAAGGACGCCTATCAACAAACTTATAGGGATTGCTTACGGCGATAACCAGCATATAGATTGCGTCGATCAACCCGATTGCCGGAGCAAAGTAGCGAAGCTTTTTGGATTTAAAGGAAAAAATGCTCAAAATAAATGCAATTGCGGTTAAAAGCAGGCAAAACAGAATATCGGACGATTTCGCCATTGTGTATTCCGTTCCGCCGACAGTAACCTTACTGCCGAAGGCAAGAACCGCACCTACTACCGAAACATTGTTTCCGCCGCTTGTAATAGTTGCAAACGGCATAAAGAAGAGAACGAGAGAAGCAAGACCGAAAACCGACGCCGCAAAGCGGCAAATTTTGTTTATTACTTTCATTCGTCCACCCTCCTACTTCGTTTCCTTGTGTAAGGTGTGCTTCTTACAGAACCTGCAATACTTGTTCATTTCAAGCCTATCAGGATCGTTTTTCTTGTTTTTCATTGTGTTGTAATTGCGCTGCTTGCATTCAGTGCATGCAAGTGTGATTTTAACTCTCATAACGGCACCTCCCGCTTTACGGAAATATTTTTTGCTTTTACTAATTCAAGCCGATTTATTCGGCAACGTAAAAGTAAACGCCTCCCTCGGTTTTGCCCGTACCTTTGCGCCCGCACGCAGTAAAAAGCGCACGAAAAGCACACGCACAAGGGCGCAGGACATTTCAACCGGTTCTTTTGCAAAAAAAAAGAACCTTTCAGAGGTAATTAAATTATAACACACTGTATATAAAAGGTCAAGCATTTTTTGCATTAAAATTCTTGCACTTTTCAAAAGGTATGATATAATGTGTATGTTAATATATTTAATTGGGAGCGAATGTGTATGTATCCTCTGTTATTACAGCCGCCCGTAAAGGATTATTTGTGGGGCGGTACACGGCTTAAAACCGAGTATCATTTTAAAACGGACAAGGAAAAGGCAGCCGAGGCTTGGGTGCTTTCCTGCCATAAGGACGGGGCTGACGCAGTTACAAACGGCGAGCTTGCCGGCAAGACCCTGCCCGAGGTCATAGAGCTTTGGGGCGATAAGGCTCTCGGCAAAAATGCGGCGGCGTTTCCTTTCTTTCCGCTGCTTATAAAGCTTATTGACGCAAAGGACAGGCTTTCCGTTCAGGTTCACCCGGACGATGAGTACGCGCTTAAAAACGAGGGCGAGTTCGGCAAAACCGAAATGTGGTATGTGGTTGACTGCGATGAGGGCGCAGAGCTTATTTACGGCTTTAACAAAGAGGTTTCGCGTGAAGAATTTGAGCGCAGAATTAAGGATAACACCCTGCCCGAAATTTTCAATTACGTGCCGGTTCACAAGGGCGACGTTTTCTTTATTGCCGCGGGAACGCTGCACGCAATAGGCGCGGGAATACTTATAGCCGAGGTTCAGCAGAATTCAAATACTACATACCGCGTTTCCGATTACGGCAGATTGGGGGCTGACGGTAAGCCGCGCCCGCTGCATATAGAAAAAGCGCTTGACGTTACGAAACGCGAAAGACCGACTATACCCTACGGCGCGGTAGGGAAGTGCGAAAAAACCGAATACGGCAGCAGAAGAGAGCTTGCAAGCTGTAAGCTTTTCACAACCGAGCTTTTGGAGCTGGACGGCAATTTCGCTATGCGCCGTGATGACAGCTTTATATCGCTTTTGGTGCTTGACGGCGAGATAGGCGTTTCATGGGACGGCGGCGAACTTGTGGCTGCTAAGGGTGGCAGTGTTTTTGTTCCCGCAGGGCTTGATGTAAAGGTTACGGGAAAGGCAGAAATACTTTTAAGCAGAGTTTAAATTTTACAAAATCAGACAGCCGGACGGTTATTTTTACCGTTCGGCTGTCTGATTTTTGTATGCCTCGGAATTGTTTTTTTTAAGCAGCAGCTTGCCTGCCGATGCTGCCGCGCCTATGAGCATTATAACATACCACATATTCACAATGCCGCCCCACCCGAGACGTGACACACTGCCCGAAAATATGACGTTTGCAAGAGATGCCATGGCATATCCCGCGGCATCTATCACACCGTTTGCGCTTGAAACCTTACCGCTTCTTGCAAGCCCGGGTATATATGCGCTCCATACAATGCTTGAAGCCGCGGCAGCCGCCATTTTTGCAATAATAAGCATAATAACATTTATTAAAGGCGCAGCCGTAAACCTTACAGCAATAAAAAATACCGCGGATAAAACATACATTACAAGCGCCAGCTTAACACCGTTGCGTATAAGCTTTTCATAAATTACCAGCGTTATAAACGGCGTAAAAAGCGTCGTAAGAGATACAACCGAATATATTGTAGACGCCGCGTCGCCGGAAAATCCCAAATGCTCGGTTGTGTATGTAGGTATCCAAAAGGTTATTGAAGAACCGGCTATTTCCCCTATTGCGCTTATAAACATATAAAAGAAAAAATCCTCAAGCTTAAAAACGCTCAAAATACTGTTTAACACCCCTTTTTCCTTTTTGGGTGTGAATTTTATTTCTCCGCGCTTTTCAAGCAGCGATATAACCGCAACCGATGCCACGGTTATAAAAACAGATATTATTCCCGTAACAGTAAACACAGCCCGCCATTCAAAGAATATTGATAAAAGGCTTGCAATCAATGGTCCCGCAAAGCCCGCCATACTGAAAAGTGTGCAAATCATTCTGGCGTGCGTGGCGGCTGTATTTTCGGATATTACCTTCATAAGCGGTCCGCGCAGCATTGAAAGCCCGAAGCCGATAAGCGCAAATGCCGTGAAATGTATAATTCTGTTATCAAAAAGCGGAATTGCAAATGTGCTTATGCTGCTTACTCCAAGCCCCATTATTATCATATATTTCGGGTGAACCGTATCGCCTATAAAGCCGTTTATAAGCTGCCCCACGGCATAAAAAATAAAACAAACCGATGAAAGCAGGCCCGTATATTCCTTTGTAAAAAAGGTTTCCTTTATCATTTCCGGCGTTGAAACGCTGAGTATATTTCTTGTAACATAGCTTGCAAGATACGTTGCAATACACAATGAGCCTATGCGCCACGCGCTTTGAACCTTTTTTTCCATTTTTTTACCCCTTTACCGCAACCGTTATGCCGTTTTCTTCATAAAGCGCTTTAAGCTCCTCAGAAAGCCCCGAATCGGTAACTATAGTAAACCTTGTATTCATGGGCGCCAGCCTGTAAAGCGCGGTTTTTTCAAATTTTTCGCTGTCCGCTAAAACAAAAACCTGATCGGCGCTTTCAAGCATTTGCCGCTCCACCGTCATAAGAACCTCGCCGCAATCGGTTATTCCGTTTTTCAGCGAGACCGCCGCCGGCGTTATAAACACCTTATCAAAATGCAGCATTTTATAGGTTTCAAGCGTCGTTATTCCGCAAAACGCCTTTTCATCCGGCAAAAACATACCGCCCACAAGTATTATTTTAAATCCGTTTTTCCCCTGCAAACGCTCAAAAACGTCAATCGAGTGGGTTATAACGGTAAGCTCATTAAAGCGCAAACGCAGTATATCGGCAAATTCTGCCGCGGTGCTGCCGGTATCTATTGCTATAATATTCCCCTCCTTAATAAAATCGCACGCAGCCTCGGAAAGCACACGCTTTCCCTCGCGGTTCATACCTATTCTGTCCTTAAGCGAGAGTCTTTCAACGCTGCCAGTGGGAAATACTGCGCCGCCGTGCACCCGCACAAGCTTGTTTTCCTCCTCAAGCGCCAAAAAATCCCGCCGTACCGTTTCAACCGAGACATTAAGCTCTTTACTTATTTGCGCGGTTGTAACAGCGCCGTTTTTCTTCAATAATTCGCATATATAAGTCATTCTTTCATTTGCAAACATTTGCAATCAACTCCAAACAAATACATAATACTCCACAAAATCGGTAATGTCAACTATTATTTGCGACATTTTGCTTTATGCCCTGTAATATCGTAAAATAGCCGACGCGCGTGGGTATAATCACGCGCGTCGGCTATTTTGTTTTATAAATATACTATTTCCGCGCCGAGCAGCTGCGCCTCGTATTCGGAGTGGGTAACTGCTATAAGCGTTCTGCCGTTTAATTCCTGCAATATATGCTTTGCGGCTTTTTCGGCGTTTTCTTTATCAAGCCCCGCAAACGGTTCATCAAGTACTATGCAATCGTATTCGGCGGAAAGCGCACGGGCTATTGCAACGCGCCGCCGCATACCGCCCGATAGCTCGAACGGATATTTTTCGGCAGCCGCCCCAATACCCAGTGCCGAAAGATTATAAAGCGCGGTCTTTTCATCAGCGCCTATCAGCGTTATATTGCAGAGCGCGGTTTTAAAGGGCAGCAGCCTGTCCTCTTGGAAAACGGCGGACATTCGCGCGCCGCCCGTTTCAATACCGCCGCCGCAGGGCTTTTCAAGCCCCAATATCAGCCGCAGAAGTGTGGTTTTTCCGCGCCCGCTTTCTGCGGAAATACAAATTCGTTTACCGCTCGGAATTTCAAGCGAAAAATTACCGAAAATGCTCTTATCGGCATAGGAAAAGGAAAGGTTATTTATTTTTATCATTCAAATACCTCCCCGCCAGCCGCTTTATTATAAGCTCAATAAGCAGTGACAGCACCGCCACAACCGCCGTAAGTGCGAAAACGCGCGGCGTTTCAAGGTACAGCTTTGCATCCTGCAGCAGCCTGCCTATAGAATTTATCGGTCGGCAGATAACCTCCGCCGCAACGCCCGATTTCCAGGCAAAGCCCAGCGCGTTTACAGCCGCCGCCGCAAAAGAGGGCAATATAAGCGGCAGCTTTATTTTGAAAAGTATTTTTACGGGCGACAGCCCGAAGACCCTGCCCAGCTCTATGTAGCCCTTATCGAGGTTTTGTATTCCGTTTTCCACATTTGACCATATCATAGGCAGCACCATTAAAAACGAAATGAACACCGATAAATAGGCGCTTTTAATCCATACAAGCGCCAGTATTATAAACGAAGCCACGGGAACTGCGCGTATAAGGTGCAGAACGGGCGCGAAAATATCCCTGAAAACGCGAAACCGCGCCGATAACACCGCGCACACAGCACCGACAATAAGCCCCGATAAATACCCCACCGTAATTCTGAGCATGGTAAGCAAAACGGCACGCCAAAATTCGGCTGTTTTCCCGAGCTCTGCCAATGTTAAAAAAACCGCGCGCGGGTAGGGAATAAGCAATTCTTTGCCCACGGCGGCAGCGGCAAGCTGCCATACCGCAAGCCATAAAAGCGCCACGGCAGCCCGCCTTAAAATATTTTTTAATTTACTTTGCTTCATAGTAGAAAGCGTCATCCGGCAATGCTCCGCCCACGCTCTTGGGGTTAGCGTCAAAGAGGAACTTCAAATATGCCGAAAGGTCGGTTTTAAGCTCTTTTCCGTCTTCAAAAACTATATTGCAGTAGGGCAGAGCCTTTTTGGCTATTGCGGCGGCTGCAACTATACCGTATTTTTCGCAAAGTGCGGCGGCGGTATCGGGGTCGGAATTTACCGATTTAACCGATTCTTCATATTCTTCCATAAATATTTTAACTGCGTCGGGGTTCTGCTCGGCGTATTCCTTGCGGACGACTATGCAGCCCATAACAAGCTTTGTATCGCTTACCTTATCCCACTCTTTGTTCATATCAAGCGCGATAGCTGCACCCTGCGCCTTAACGGTAATGGTTGTGGCAACGGGTTGGGGAGCAACCGCGATTATTTTTTCGTTCTGTGCAAACGCGGTAACAAGCTCGGTCGGCTGCGAAACAAAGTTGAGAGTAACGTCTGTGCCTACCTTTAAGCCGTTCTTTTCAAATATATAGTTTATAATGTATTCGGGGTTTGCGCCCTGACCCGTAGCGTATACGGTTTTGCCCTTTAAGGACTTAATGTCGGTTATTTCCTCGCCCTTTGTCACAAGGCAAAGAACGCCTAAGGTATTAGCCGCAAGCACCTGTATTCCGCCCTCGGTCTTTTTGTAAAGGGTAGATGCTAAGTTAGTGGCTATTGCGGCAATATCCGCCTCGCCGTTTGTAAGTTTAGCTACAATTTCATCATTGCTGCCGACGGTTGAAACCGTGTAGTTAAGTCTGCCGGTTTTATCCTCGGCTTTTTTCATAAGGGGAGCTATCCCCATGCCGGTAGGTCCGTTAAGCGCAAAAACATTGCAGGCGGTATCAAGCTTTTCGGGGGTGGAGCTTACGGGAGCTACCGAGCTTTGCGGCTCGCTGCTCTCATTTTTTGTGCCGCAGGCGGCAAATGTAAGCACCATAGCCGCTGCTAACAGCATACTGATAATTTTTTTCATTTTTCGGTCACCTTTATTTTATTATTTTCCCTTATAATACTGCCGCGCTTTTCAAGTGTGTCAAGGCTGCGGTAGAGGCTTGCTCTGCCAAGCCCTAACATTTTCGCAAGCTCGGTCATACTTACGGGAATAACAGCGTATCCGTTATCATCGGCAGAGAGCGTAAGGTATTTAAGCACCGTATTCTCCGCGTCCGAACAGGAAATAACGCTGAGCTTTTTATTAAGAAATCTTATTCTGTCGGATAAAAAGGCTATATAGTTTACCGCTGTAACGGGATGCTTTTCAAAAAGCGAAACGAGCGTTTCCTCGGTTATAAAGCATATTTCCGCGTCCTCCGCCGCCGAAACGGTGCTGACGTATGTATCAGCCGTGCCGAAAACCGCCGCCGCCCCGAAGCACGAGCCTGCGTAAATGCGTTTCATAACCATTTGCTGCGAATTATTCGTAACCGCCGAAACAGACCCCGATTTCACAAAACCGATGGCACGGCGAAAGCTTTCGGGCGAATAAACAATTTCACCCTTTTTGAATTTCACCGCTTCGGGCAGAGCCGAAATTATTTCGCGCTTTTCGTTTTCCTGTAAGCCGTCAAGTAAAAATAAGCCGTCGTATACTGACATTCAGACCTCTTAATTTATTGTCTCATATGAGACAGTTTATTATATTATAACAGAAACCGAAAATATGTCAAGCCCTTTTAATCAAGCACAACAGATTTCTTTTTGCCGTTTTTCTTGCGCGGGTATTCGCGGATTCTTACAACATAATCAAGGTTTACCGCCTGTAAGCCCTGTTTGTTTTCAACCGTAATTCCGGTATCGTTTACATCCTTAATAACCCCTTGTATATTGCCGAAATTATCGGCTATGGTGTAAATAATGCATTCCTTTCCCATAAACTGTTTTGCAAGCTCTTTCATAGTGCATATGTCCTTTCTCTTCTTTTTTATATTATGATGAGTTACCGCGATTTTTTGCTTTCTTCTTTCAAGCAAAAGAAAAAGAAGTATGATTATAAACGGTAAAAAATAACTGTGGTTTTCCAAAATTACCGCCCTCCAAGCAGATTTGAAAGCTCTGCCAGCTCTGTAAGCGTTAATTGCTCGGAGCGCGCCGTTTCGGATATTCCGAGTGTATTAAGTGCGTTTCTTATGCGCTCCTTTTCAATGCCCGCAGTGTTTGAAACGGTGTTTACAAGCGTTTTGCGGCGCTGCGCAAAGCAGCATTTTACAAGGCGGAAAAACGCCTTTTCGTCCTGTACTTCAATAGGTGGTTTTTCAAGTATTTTAAGCCTTATAACGGCGGAGTCCACCTTCGGCGGCGGCATAAAGCTATCCTTATTTACCGTAAAAAGAATTTCGGGCTTTGAGTAGTAGCTCACCGCAACGCTTACCGCGCCCGCCTCTCTTGTACCTACCTCGGCGCAGAGCCTTTCCGCCGCTTCCTTTTGCACCATTACGGTAACGGAGTCTATAGGTAATTTGCTTTCAAGCAGCGTCATTATTACGGGGGACGTAATGTAATAGGGGAGGTTGGCGCACACAGCGACCCTTTCGCAATCCGCAAAATGCTCCTTGATAAGCGCTTTCAAATCAAGCTTTAAGGCGTCGCCGTAAATAACCTCTACATTTTTGCATTCGGCAAGAGTTTCGGGCAATACCTTTTTAAGCCGCTCGTCAAGCTCTATTGCCACAACCCGTTTTGCAGCCTTTGAAAGCTCTGCCGTCAGTACGCCGAACCCGGGGCCTATTTCCAGCACGCCGGTATTTTCATCGCAGGCGGCGTTTGCCATGGCGGGGCAGACCTCAGGGTTTATTAAAAAATTTTGCCCGAGTGATTTTTTAAAGGTAAAGCCGTTCTTTGCAAGCAGTGAACGGACGGTATTTATATCGGATAAATTCATAGCAAAACTCCTAACAAACCGATTATATCGCAGAAAAATATTATTTGCAATAAATTTTTGTTGAGAAACTGAAAGATATATTGTATAATGGTGTCATAAACTAAGTTTGTAGGTGAATTTTAATTGGATAACAGGTATTATGAAAAGGTAATTGAAGAAATGCAGCCCTTTCTTGACGAGCAGGGCTTTAAGGCACAGGAAAACGGCAATTTCAAAAATGATAAGCGCGAAATTAAAATAGCTTATGATGAGGGAAGGCAAATGTATGTGCTTTCCGCTGCGGATATAGGCGAGGAAGGCGACGGCGAATTAAAGGAAATTGACGCGTGGCTTTTTGACGACAGCCAGAACGCGAAGGACGCGGCGTCGGTCGGTGTTGATTTTACCGCAACGCTCCGCAAGAATATGGGCATACGCCAAAAGCGCACGGCAGACGGCAGCAATGTGGAATTACCCTCCTTTTCAAAGGGCGGCAGCGTTACCGTTACGGGCTTTGCCAAAAAAATGCTTGATTTCTTTCCCACGCTTAAGGATGAATACAAAAACCACATAGCGGTAAACGGCAACTTTTTATACCTCAACTTTTTCGGCGAGTATTTAGTGCCGAATATTAAGCAGGTAATGGCGGCGGGCAACAAAAAGCAAATTAAAAAGCTTTACGATATTTTAGAGGATATGTATGTGAAGGGCGACCGCGATACCGTAAATGCCGTTGTGGCTGTGCTCGGCGCTGCGGCGTATAACGATGAAAAGGTGACTGCCGCTATAAAAGAAATGCTTGAAAGCGATAAGCATTTCCTTTCATCCTTTGAATGCTTTATGCCTATGCTTGCGAAAAACAAAAAGCTTACGGCTTCGCTTATAAAATAAATCAAGGGGGTAATTTTATGGAGTATGTAATTATCGGAATCATAGTGCTGGTGCTGATACTCTTCTTTGCGAACGTAAGGGTAGTGCCGCAGGCGACCGAGTATGTAATTGAATTTTTAGGTAAATACAAGGTGACCTGGGGAGCGGGTCTTCATGTTAAGATACCGTTTATAGAAACGATTGCCAAAAAGATAACTTTAAAGGAGCAGGTGCTTGATTCGCCACCGCAGCCGGTTATCACTAAGGATAACGTCACCATGCAGATAGATACGGTGGTTTATTTCAGAATTTATGACGCAAAGCTTTATACCTACGGTGTTGTAAGCCCCTTAAACGCTTTGCAGAACCTTACCGCCACCACGCTGCGTAACCTTGTGGGCGAGCTGGAGCTTGACGGCACGCTTACTTCAAGAGATACTATCAATGCGAAAATGACCGCGATACTTGACGAGGCTACCGACAAATGGGGTATGAAGGTAAACCGCGTTGAGCTTAAAAACATTATTCCGCCCGCCGAAATACAGAACGCAATGGAAAAGCAGATGAAAGCCGAGCGCGAGCGCCGCGAAACGCTTTTGCAGGCAGAGGGTCACAAGGCGGCTGCCATTACCCGTGCCGAGGGTGATAAACAGGCTATGATATTAGCGGCTGAGGGCGAGCGCGACGCGCGCATTGCAAGAGCCGAGGGTGAGGCTAAGGCTATTTACCTTAACAAAAAAGCCGAGGCGGACGGTATTCGCGCCATAAAAGAGGCTGCGGCAGACGCGGCTGTGCTTGAAATAAAGCGGCTTGAAACCCTTGCCGAAATTTCAAACGGCACGGCGGCTAAGCTGATTATTCCGACCGACGCGGTAAATATGGTTACCAAAAACTCCGTATTTACCGAAACAACGGGACTCGGCGACGTTACTCACGAAGCCCCGAAGCCTGTAGCACCGCCCAAAAAGGACGAATGCTGCGACGACTGATTTTATAAGATACAATTTTCAGACTTAAAACGATACCGACAGAGCCGATGAGATTTTCTCATCGGCTCTGATCATGTCGAAAAAGTCGACACGATCTTGGACGGGAATGCCGCTCGCAAAAATAAAATTTTGTGTTTGTCGATAAACCGAAAAAATTCTTGAATTTCGGTTTCCTTTGCAGTATAATTAACCCGATTTTTATAGTCGGGAATTTAAAAATTAAGCTGAAATGCGCAGTATGTAAGCTTTCGGAGGTTTATCAATATGGCAAATCGATCCGCCGATTTAAAGAGCACGCACGGCGAAATTCGTATGACAGACGGCTCGCTGTGGAAAAATATGTTGCTTTTAAGCGTTCCGCTTATGCTTTCCCAGCTTTTGCAGGTGCTTTTCAATATGGCGGATGTGGCGGTTGTCGGCAAATTTTCAAGCGCCGAGGCTTTAGGGGCGGTCGGTTCAACCACAATTCTTGTTACGCTGTTTACGGGCTTTCTTATCGGTATGGGTAGCGCGGTCAATGTCCGTGTGGCGCAGCACCTCGGCGCGCGCGACAATGAGCGTACAGCTGCGTCAATTCGCACCTCGTTTGTGCTTTGCCTTGCAATGGGCTGCATTATTGCGGTGCTTTGCCTTATTTCCGCACGGTTTATGCTTGAATTGCTCGGCACTAAGGAAGATCTTATTGAGGGGGCGGTGCTTTATTTTCGAATATATGCGCTCGGTATGCCCGCACTCGGTATTTTTAACTTCGGTAACGGGGTATTAAGCGCAAACGGCGATACAAAGCGCCCGCTTACATATCTTATGATTGCGGGCATTCTTAATGTGCTTTTCAACCTGTTTTTCGTTATAGTCTGCGGTATGGCGGAGGACGGCGTTGCGCTTGCCAGCATTATCACGCAGTATGTGTCGGCGGTGCTGATACTTATACATATGGGGCGGCAGAACGATAGCTGCACCTTTCACTTTCGGGATGTGAAAAACGGGCTTGACAGGTTTGAGGAAAAGCGTTTGCTCGGGTTGGGTATTCCGGCGGGACTGCAAAATGCCATTTTTGCCGTTGCCAATCTGTTTATACAGGGTGCGGTCAATTCCTTTGATTCCGTTATGGTTGAGGGGAATGCAGCCGCCGCCAATGCCGATACCGTAATTTACAATATTATGGCGGCATTTTATACCGCTTGCTCAACCTTTATGGGTCAAAACTTGGGAGCGGCAAAACGCGACCGTGTGCTTAAAAGCTACTTTATCGGCATTACATATTCCTTTGCGGCAGGCGCGGTGCTCGGCGGGGCTTTGTTTCTGTTCGGCAGGGAGTTTTTATCACTTTTTGCCAATGAGGAAGCGGTTATTGAGGCGGGACTGCAGCGCACGCGCATTATGTGCTTTTCCTATGCTTTCAGTGCCTTTATGGACTGCGCCATTGCAGCCTGCCGCGGTATAGGAAAGAGCCTTGCGCCTACCGCTATTGTAATTATGGGCTCATGCGTGTTCCGTGTGGTGTGGATATACACCGTATTCGCCTATTTCCGTACCATACCGTCATTGTATCTGCTGTACATTTTTTCGTGGGTGATCACGGCGGCAGCGGAGATAATATGCTTTGCCGTAAGCTATAAAAAGCTCGGACAGCATTTTTGTAAATAAAAATACTTGACAAACGGAAGAGGATGTATTATAATTGCAGTGTTGCAATCCAAAGACAGCAGGTGACCGTATAGGTCGTAAGCTTTTCGCCTGCCGAGGTGTGCGCTTAAATAATTATGTTTATTTATGCCCGTCCTATCGTCTTTGGACGGGCATTATTTATACTTTCGGAGGTGAAAATCAAATGCCGAACGCTTCAGTTCTTGAGAAAAAGCAGCAGCAGGTGGCAGAGCTTGCCGAAAAAATAAGCGGCGCGGTTACCGGCGTTATCGTTGATTATAAGGGTATTACCGTTGCCGACGATACAGCGCTCCGTAAAGAGCTTCGCGAAAACGGGGTTGATTACTTCGTTGTTAAAAACACTATTTTAGGCCGTGCTATCGACGGTACTTCCGTTGAGGGTATGAAGTCCGTTCTTGAGGGAACAACCGCAATCGCCCTTTCTAAGGAAGATTATACCGCAGCGGCACGCATACTCTGCAAATTCGCCGAGGGTCACGACAGCTTTAAGGTTAAGTCGGGCTTCCTTGACGGTCAGGTAGTGGATATTGCCACTATTGAATCTCTTGCAAAGCTTCCCACAAAGGAAGTTCTTCTTGCAACCGTTTGCAGCGCGTTCCAGGCTCCTATCGCAGCCTTTGCACGTGCATTGCAGGCAATCGTCGATAAAGACGGAACCGCAGACGCGGAATAGTTTTTAAAAAACTAATTAAAAATCGGAGGAAAATAAAATGGCATCTGAGAAAATTGCAGCTATGATTGAAGAAATCAAAGCTCTTACCGTTCTTGAGCTTTCTGAGCTCGTTAAAGCAGTAGAAGAGGAATTCGGCGTATCCGCAGCAGCGGCGGTAGCAGTAGCAGCTCCGGCAGCAGGCGGCGCAGCAGCAGCTGAAGAGAAGACCGAGTTTGACGTTGTTCTTAAGGAAGTTGGCGCTGAGAAGATTAAGGTTATTAAGGCTGTTCGCGAGATAACCGGTCTCGGTCTTGCTGAGGCTAAGGCTATTGTTGACGGCGCTCCGAAGACCCTCAAAGAGGCTGTTGCCAAGGATGAGGCTGAAGCTATGAAGGCTAAGCTCACCGAGGTTGGCGCTACTGTTGAGCTTGCTTAATCTGTAAGCTATATATGACATAGAAAAAATCAGTCCGAAAGGGCTGATTTTTTTATTGCCGAGTTTATTCCTATAGCGCGCGGTGCGGAAAAAATAATCGGGGCTTTATTTATTCATAATTCTGTGGTATTATACTAAGCAGGGTGATGAAATGAAAAGAACAAAGCTTAAGGACAGGGCGCTCCCTGATTACACACGGGGCGAGGAAATTTTTAATATGGTATCGCACATAGTGGGCGGCGCTTTCGGAATAGCGGCGCTTGCAACCTGCGTTGTAAGGGCGTTTTTGCATGGCGGCGCGTATGAGGTGGTAAGTGCGTTTATATACGGCTTTTCAATGATACTTTTATACACTATGTCGAGCGTTTACCACGGGTTAAAGCCCGAAACCGCAAAAAAGGTTATGCAGGTAATAGACCATTGCACAGTGTTCATACTTATTGCAGGTACATACACCCCGATTGCGCTTTGCTCCCTGCGCCGCACAAGCACGGCGCTCGGCTGGACGGTTTTCGGAATAGTCTGGGGGGTATCCGCTTTGGGAATAACCCTTAACGCAATAGATCTTAAAAAATACAGCGTATTTTCAATAATTTGCTATTTGGCACTTGGCTGGTGCATTGTGTTCACCGGTAAGACAGCAATTACCGCCATAGGCAAGGCTGGCTTTATGTGGCTGCTTGCGGGCGGAATATCCTACACCGTGGGGGCGGTGCTTTACGGCATAGCGGGAAAAAGCGTTCACCGCTATATGCATTCAGTATTCCACATTTTCGTGGTTGTGGGAAGTATATTGCAGTATTTCTGCATACTGTTTTACGTTATGTGACCGAGAGCCTGTCCGCTATTGCGGCGAAAATTTCCGCACAGCTTTTTTCCTGCTTTTCGGTGTTTTCCGAAAAAATTATTACTGTATATTCAGGCTTTTCGGCGGGGAAAAATCCGCAGAACCATCCCTCGCATATCTCTTTGCCGTTCTCGTATTTCCCCGTTTGGGCGGTGGCGGTTTTTCCTGCGGCGCTTACCGTTTTCGGCGCTGCCGCTTTTCCCGTTCCCTCGGTTATAACCGCGCTTAAATACTCTCTTATTATCTTTGCGGTATCTGCCGACATAACGCGCGTTCTGCCGCGTTTTTGGGCGGGGGTGAGCTTGCCCGACGAAATAACGCCCGAAACCGCCGAGGGCAGCGCGTAGCTGCCGTCGTAAGCTGCCGCGCAGTAAAGGTTCAGCATTGCGGCGGGGGAGAGCAGCAGCTCGCCCTGACCTATGGAAAAATTGGCAAGGTAGGCTATATTATCAAGACTTTCCCTTTTAGGCAGGCTACCCGCGGCGCAGGCTATACCCTCGCAAATTTCAAAGCTTTTTCCGAAATTAAGCGCCGACGCCGTATTGTAAACAGCGTCCGCCCCTATATCAAACGCAAAATTATAAAAAAATGTATTGCACGAATTTGCAAGACCGCCTTTAAGCGTCATAAGCCCGTGTCCCGAACGGTTATGGCATTTGAAAACGCGGTCTATTATTTTGCAGCTGCCCGTGCAGTTATAGCTGAAATCTCCCTTGCCCGCCTCTATTCCCGCCGCGGCTACGCAGGCTTTGAATACCGAGCCCACGTTAAATGCGGCAAGCGCTCGGTTTAAAAGGGGAGAGTTATCCGCCCCGAGGTATTCCGCAAGATTTGTGCAGTCAAAATCCGGGCGGCTTACCGCCGCTCTTATTTCAGAGGTTTCGGAATCGGCTATTATAACCGCCCCCGCCTCTATTGCCGCAGCCTCTTCTTCTGCCACGGTTTGAATATTTATATCAAGCGTTGTAACAACGCCGCCCGCAGTAACCGCGCTGTCGTTTTCCGCTATCGGGTCTACGCCCGCCAAAATATCGCCCTTGCCGTCCTTTGTGTATACAAAAGCCGCTTCCTTTTCAGAATATAAAATATCCTCGTAGGCTTTTTCTATTCCCGACATACCGTGATAGTCGGAATCGGTGTAGCCTAAAAGATGAATTGCGGGCGTATCGGCGGAATTATGCGTGTATACCCGCATACACGCAATTCCGTCGCAGTCTGTCTCTTTCGGAAGCTCGCAAAGCACGGGCTTTCCGCCTTTCAGCTTTTCAAGCACGCGCTGCAGCTCTTCGCCGTAAAGTATTCCGCTTATTGCAGTTACGGCTCTTGGAGTGGGCGATACGGCGGCGATGATTTTGCTCTCGGCGTTGGTAAGCGGCACCATATTTCGGTCGTAAATTGTGCCGCGCAGCTTCCCCACGGTAAGCCTGTAGCTGCTTTGACGGTTTAATACCGCTGAATAATCCGACATGGCGCACACCGCCACCCTTAAAATGCAGCTGAAAAACAAAACCACGCTTACTAAAAACGCAATTGCGGCTCTTTTTGCAAAAACCGCGCCGAACCCTGTATCAGACATTAAAAAAACACCTCACGCCGATATTATTGACGTAAGGTGTTTTTTTAATACTTTTAATCAAACAGAGTGACCCAATTTTTATCGGAATTTGCTTTAAAGCACATCAGTACCTGCTCTTTGTTGCATTTTTCCTCGGCTAAGCGCGGCAAATCTTCACACGCGAAAAATTTTGCCTCGGTAGTTTCGGAGTTTTCGCAAAATTCCCCGCCCAAATCGCTGCAAAGGTAAAATATTTTCACAACGCCGTATGCGTATTGCGGCTTATTATGCTTTTCCCTGCTTTGCACGGCTATGACGGATTGAACCGCAATATTTCTTCCCGCCTCTTCACGCGCTTCCTTAACGGTATTGTCGGCAGGGGACATATTAAACTCGCACCAGCCGCCCGGCAGCGACCATGTTCCGTTTTTTTCATGAACAAGCAGAATTTTATCATCCCTGAATATTGCGGCACGGGTATCCACCTTCGGGGTTTGATAGCCGTAATCAGAGCAAAAAAGCTCTTTGACCTTACAAAGCGGCAGCTCGGTCTTCATTGCCATGATCTCCGCAGAAATATCCCGTATTCTTTCGTAGCGCTCTTTATCGTAAACATCCTTGCCGTAAAACAGCCCTGCCTGTGCCAGACTTTGCAGCTCTGCGGCATATTCGGTCAGTTTATCCATATATAAATACCCCCTTTAAATATTATAGTACAAGGCGTGGTTATTTGCAACTTTATAATTTGTCCGGCTTATGGTTACGGTATACGACGGCATAATGTAACATAAAACGGCATACTTTTCTATTAAAGGAGAGTGTGCCGTTTTGAAAAGAATAATATCGTGGGTTTTAGCTGTTTTATGTATGTGTTCTGCGCCTGTTTTTGCACAAAAGGCGGTTACGGTATCAAGCGAATGCGATATATCGGATATAAACGTTCCGCTTGATAATACCCCCGTAAACGCCGCCATAGGGCAAACGCTGGATATAAAGGCAAAGTCGGTGGTGCTTATGGAGCCGCATACCGGGCAGGTGCTTTATGAAAACAATCCCGATGAAAAGCTGCCGCCGGCTTCCATTACAAAAATAATGTCGCTGCTGCTTGTTATGGAGGCTATCGACAGGGGAGATCTGTCCCTTGAAACGGTGGTTACCGCAAGCGAGCACGCCGCATCTATGGGCGGGTCGCAAATATGGCTGGAGCCCGGGGAAACCATGACCGTGAATGATTTGCTTAAAGCGTCGGTAATAGCGTCCGCCAATGACGCCTGCACCGCACTTGCCGAGGCGGTTGCGGGCAGTGAAGAGGGCTTTGTGGCGCTTATGAACGAGCGCGCGGCAGAGCTTGGAATGACCAACACCCATTTTATGAAC
Organism: uncultured Eubacteriales bacterium; assembly: GCA_934486705.1. Taxonomy (GTDB): domain Bacteria; phylum Bacillota; class Clostridia; order Oscillospirales; family Acutalibacteraceae; genus UBA737. The sequence continues at coordinate 10,298 of CAKSQS010000019.1, read as the reverse complement.
TGCACCGGGCTTGACGCGGACGGACACCTGACCTCTGCCTATGACGTTGCGGTTATGTCTTCTGCGCTTATAAAGCACGAGCTTATAAAGGATTACACCACCGTTTGGATGGATAGCTTGAGAGATGGCAAAAGCGAGCTTGTAAACACAAATAAGCTTGTAAGGTTTTATGAGGGCACAACGGGGCTTAAAACCGGCACTACCTCTACCGCGAAATACTGCGTTTCGGCAACGGCGGAGCGCAACGGGCTGGAGCTTGTGGCGGTGGTAATGGCGGGTGAAACCACAAAGGAGCGCTTTAACGGCGCTAAAAAGCTGCTTGACTATGGATTTGCAAATTATAACTATTCGGTTATAAGCGCAGACCTCGGGGACACAAAGGAGCTTGATATAGCAAAAGGAACGCAAAAGAAAATTGCGATAAGCGCGGAAAAGCAATTAAGCGTTTTGCTGCCTAAGGCTGCAAAGGGAAATATAACGCAGGAAATAAGCTTTAACGAAAATATAACCGCTCCCATAAAGAAGGGCGCTGCGGTCGGCACGGTGACCGTAAAGTTAGGGAAAGAGACCTTGGGCGAAATTCCGATAACGGCGGCGGAGGATGTGGAAAGGCTGTCCCTCGGCTTTTCGCTGCGGCAGATTTTAAAAGGATTATTTCAATTATGAAAACTTTTAATGAATATCGTTTTTTCTACTTGAAAAAAATACTGATATATTGTAATATATAAATAGAAAACTAAAAACTAAAGAATCCAGGGGTTAAAATGGCTATTAAATTCAATTCGGCATACGCCAAACAGTTTATCAGAGAAAACGATATTAAGGGTCTTGAAACCCAGGTGTCGGCGGCTCACGGGCTTGTAAACGATAAAACAGGTCTCGGCAACGACTTTTTGGGTTGGGTAGATCTGCCCGTAAATTACGATAAAGAGGAATTTGCGAGAATTAAAGCGGCAGCCGCAAAAATTCGTAAGGATACCGATATACTCATAGTTATAGGCATCGGCGGCTCATACCTCGGCGCACGTGCCGCTATTGAGTTCTTAAAAGGACCGTTCTACAATCAGTTAAAGGGCGAAAACCCCGAAATTTATTTCGCGGGCAACAGCATAAGCGGCGCTTATCTTTCGGATATTGTAAAGCTGTGCGAGGGCAAGCGCGTTTCGGTAAACATTATTTCAAAATCGGGCACAACAACCGAGCCTGCGGTGGCTTTCAGAGTTCTGCGCGATCTGCTTGAAAAGCAGTACGGTGAGGAAGAGGCAGCAAAGAGAATTTACTGCACAACCGATAAGGCGCGCGGCACTCTTAAAAAGTTAGCCGATGAAAAGGGCTACGAGTGCTTTGTTGTGCCGGACGACGTAGGTGGCAGATATTCCGTTCTTACGGCGGTAGGTCTTTTACCGATTGCGGCTGCGGGAGCGGATATAGACGCGCTTATGGCAGGCGCTGCGGCGGCTATGAAGGAATACAACGAGCCCGATATGTATAAAAACGACTGCTATTTATACGCCGCGCTCCGCAACGCGTTTTACCGCAAGGGTAAATCGGTAGAGCTGCTCGTAAGCTACGAGCCCCGCTTTACTATGATGGCGGAATGGTTCAAGCAGCTTTTCGGCGAGAGCGAGGGTAAGGATAACAAGGGTCTTTTCCCGGCTTCTGTTACATTCTCAACCGACCTTCACTCAATGGGTCAGTTCGTACAGGACGGCAGCCGCTTAATGTTTGAAACGGTTGTAACCTTCGGCGAAAGCGATAAGGATGTTGTGATTGAAGAGGACGCGGATAACGGCGACGGTCTTAACTTCCTTGCCGGTAAGACTATGTCCTATGTAAACTCAAAGGCATTTGAGGGCACGGTTTTGGCGCATACCGACGGCGGCGTGCCGAACCTCGTTATAAATGTTGATAAGCCGGATGAAGAAAACCTCGGCAGGCTTATTTACTTCTTTGAAAAAGCGTGCGCAATTTCGGGATATATGCTCGGGGTTAATCCGTTCGATCAACCGGGTGTTGAAAGCTATAAGAAAAATATGTTTGCTCTGCTCGGCAAGCCGGGCTACGAAGAGCAAAAGGCGGAGCTTGAGGCGCGTCTTAACGGGTAAAAAAGCTGCCGCAGGCAGTTAAATATAAAAGGAGTTGGTATAAATGATTAAACTCATTATCGGAAAAAAGGGCTCGGGTAAAACCAAAAAATTAGTGGATATGGTAAATGCCGCTACGGAACAAAGCCTCGGCAACGTTGTATGCATTGAAAAAGGCGATACCCTGACATATTCGGTAACACACAAGGCGCGTCTTATTGACGCCGAGAGCTACGGCATTTCGGGCTACGGCGAATACTACGGTATGGTAGCCGGAATTAAGGCGGGCAATAACGACGTTACACACATTTTCGGTGACGCAACCCTCAGAATCGGCGAGCGCGATTTTGATAAATTGGCGGCTTTCCTTGAAAGAGTTTCCGCTATTTCGGACGTTGAATTTATATTCACCGTTTCGGCTGATAAGGAAGAACTGCCCGGCAAGATTTTCGATATTGCCGAGGTTTGCTGAATAAAATCGGAATAAGAGTTTTAAAACGGGCAGTTAAAAGCTGCCCGTTTTTTTCTCAATTTTAACGCCCCGCATAACGCCGCTATTTATATTTTTCGTTCAGAAAGCGCTTGGCGGTTGTGCCCTTGTACCTTTTAAAGGTGCGGGAAAAGTAGCTTAAATCATTAAAGCCGCTTTCAAACGCCGCCTCTGTTACGGTTTTTCGGTTTACCGTCATTTCCCGACAGGCATTTTCTATGCGCAGGTTATTTATGTAATCAATCGGTGTTCGGTTTGTATATTCGCTGAACAGTCTGCAAATATATTTTTCGTTCAGCCCCGAAATATATGCCAGCTGCTTTAGGGTTATCTGCTCCTTATAGTTGTTTTCAACATATTTCAAAAGCTCCGTAATCACATCGGAGCGGTGCTTTGTCCGCTTGCTGATAAATGAATTTTCTATTTGCCCAAAACGGTAAAGCTCCGAAAAAATGCGGAATAATGCGGAATATACCGCCAATTCGTAATAATTGTCTTTTTCCCGCAATACTCCGAAAAGCGATACTACGGCGTCGGAAATTTCCGCGCTCTGCCCGTTTTGGAGCGCGGAAACGCTTTTTTCGCCGCTGATAAGTGGGAGAATAAAGGGTGAAATTATATCCTCGGTGCGGCGCAGGAGCATATTCAGGTCAAAAACGCAGCATTCGTACACCGCACCCGTCGGCTCACCTCTGTGCAGAGCGCCGCAGCCTATAAAGGCAATATCTCCGCTTTTAAGCAGATATTCGGCATTGTTTATGTGCAGGCGGAGAGTGCCGCCCGATACACGTATAATTTCAAATTCATTGTGCCAGTGCGGCGGCATAACGTATTGGGAATAATATTTATCAACATAATAGTATTGCAGCGGGAAGCTCGGCGTGCCGTGCTTCTTTTTTTCATACAGTGCCCTGTCTTTCATATAGCTCTCCATTCGGTATTTTTTTGCAAAAGTGACTATTGTTATAATTTAATTCGTTTTTGATATAGTATTATAGCATATATTAAACTATAATACAATTAGCAAACAATAATTTTTTTACGGAGGTAATACTTATGCGTGAAAACAGATACATAGGCGATTATCCGGTAATCGGTATTCGCCCGACGATTGACGGCAGAAGGGGCCCTATGCAGTTGCGCGAAAGCTTAGAGGAACAGACAATGAATATGGCTCTTGCGGCGAAGAAGCTTTTTGAAGAGAACCTTTACTATTCAAACGGCGAGCCGGTAAAGGTCATTATTGCCGACAGCACTATAGGCCGCGTGCCCGAATCGGCTGCCTGCGAGGATAAGTTCAGAAAAGCGGGCGTTGCCGTTACGCTTACCGTAACCCCCTGCTGGTGCTACGGTGCTGAAACAATGGATATGGATAAAAACACCATTAAGGGCGTTTGGGGCTTTAACGGCACGGAAAGACCGGGCGCTGTGTATTTGGCGTCGGTTCTTGCCACGCACGCTCAAAAGGGCTTGCCCGCGTTCGGTATATACGGTCACGAGGTTCAGGATATTGACGATGTGACGAATATTCCCTGCGACGTTAAGGAAAAGCTGCTCCGTTTCGGCCGCGCCGCAGTTGCCGTTGCCACAATGCGCGGCAAGTCATATCTTCAAATAGGCTCGCAGTGTATGGGCATTGGCGGTTCTATAGTGGACCACGCGTTTATGGAGGATTATTTAGGTCTTCGCGTTGAGAGCGTAGACGAGGTGGAAATTCTTCGCCGTATGGAAGAGGGAATATATGACGAGGAAGAGTATCAAAAGGCGCTTAAATGGACCAAGGAGCACTGCAAAGAGGGCAGAGACGATAACCCCGAATCGGTAGAATTTTTAGGTGAAACTAAAAAAATTAAGTTCACCGAAGAGGAAAAAGAAAAGCAGTGGGAATTTACGGTTAAAATGTACTGCATTATCAAGGACCTTATGTGCGGTAATCCCAACCTGCCCAAGCAGTTTAAGGAAGAATCGGTAGGTCATAACGCTATTGCGGGCGGCTTTCAGGGTCAGCGGCAGTGGACCGACCACTGGCCGAACTGCGACTATCCCGAGGCTTTCCTTTCCTCAACCTTTGATTATAACGGCGCAAGAGAGCCGTTTACCCTTGCTACCGAAAACGACGTGTTAAACGGTATAGGTATGCTGTTTATGCGCCTTTTAACCGGAAGAGGTCAAATTTTCGCAGATGTAAGAACATATTGGTCGGGCGACGCCGCAAAACGCGTGACGGGATATGAACTTGAGGGCAAGGCAAAGGAAGCCGACGGTATTATTCACCTGCTGAACTCGGGAGCTGCCTGCCTTGACGCCTGCGGCGAATGCACCGACGAAAACGGCGAGCATGTTATGAAGAGATGGTGGGAAGTAACCGACGAGGATATTAAGAAGATGACCGACGCTACCGTTTGGTGCGAGGCGGGCTTTGATAATTTCCGCGGCGGCGGATTTTCAAGCCACTATACCACCCGTGCGGAAATGCCCGCTACCATGATAAGGCTTAATCTTGTTAAGGGGCTCGGTCCTGTTCTCCAAATTGCCGAGGGCTGGACGGTAAAGCTGCCCGATGAGGTTTCTGATAAGCTTATGGAAAGAACCAACCCGACCTGGCCCTGCACATGGTTTGCTCCCCGCTGCGACGGCAAGGCGGGCAGCCCGTTCAGAACAGCCTACGAGGTTATGCAGAACTGGGGCGCGAACCACGGCGCTATTTCTTACGGTCATATCGGCGCAGACCTTATTACAATGTGCTCAATGCTGAGGATACCCGTTTGTATGCATAACGTACCCGAGGATAAGATATTCCGCCCCGCCGCGTGGAATGCTTTCGGTATGGATAAAGAGGGCGCGGATTACAGAGCCTGCCAAAACTTCGGGCCTATGTACAAATAACGGGGTGTGAAAAATGACATATACGGAAATAAGAGAGCAGATATGCGATGTATGCCATAAGATGTGGCAATTGGGCTGGGTAGCCGCTAATGACGGCAATGTATCGGTAAAGCTGCCGAACGGCAACTTTTTGGTAACGCCCACGGGCATTTCCAAAAGCTTTATAACCCCCGAAAAGCTTGTTATTATCGATAAGGATATGAATATTGTAGAAGCAGAGGGCAATTATAAGCCTTCAAGCGAGATTAAAATGCATATGCGCTGCTATACCGAGCGCGACGACGTGGGCGCGGTGGTACACGCCCACCCGCCGACAGCCACGGGCTATGCGGTCGCGGGCAAAAGCCTTGATGAATACAGTATGATTGAAACCGTAATAGCGATAGGCTCAATACCGCTTACTCCCTACGGCACGCCCTCTACAAACGAAGTGCCCGAGGCAATAGCACCGTATCTTGCAGAGCATGATGTACTCCTGCTTCAAAACCACGGAGCATTGACGGTAGGCTGCGACCTTATAACCGCATACTACCGTATGGAAACGCTTGAGCTTTTTGCGAAGATTTCCTTAAATGCGCATCTTTTGGGCGGAGCTAAAGAGATTCCTAAAGAGCAGATAGATAAGCTTTTGTACCTGCGCGAGAACTATTATCACGTAACAGGCAAGCACCCCGGCTATAAGCATTACAATAAGTAGATTTTATTGCCGCTCAGGTTTTAAAAAACAGCGAAAAACAATGCTGCAGTAGGTTTCGCGGAAAAAATCATTAAATCTAAAAAACTCCTTTGTCTCAGCAGATAAAGGAGTTTTTTACGAATTTTAAAAACAGTAAAAATTTCACTTGACTTTTTTCGCGTTTTGTCGTATACTTATAAAGTCGCGAATAAGTTTGCTGCTATGGCTCAGATGGTAGAGCGCGTCCTTGGTAAGGACGAGGTCACCGGTTCAATTCCGGTTAGCAGCTCCAAGATTGACAAACCTATTCCAAACATAAAATGGAGTAGGTTTGTCTCTTTTTTTGCCGTTTTTGCGGCTGAAATTTGTGTTTTTGAGACCCAAACCATCCGAAAGTACATATTTACACTACTTATTGTTCAAGCAAACATAAAAATATGTTGGTTTGCTTATTTTTTGCATCTAAACATAAAAATACGCGGAATTATAATAGGAGTTGTGTTATGAGAATTGTTTATGGTTATCAAGTTGTCGATGGAATGATTTGTATTAAAGAGAATGAAGCAAGCGTGATTTCCTTAATCTATGACATGTATCTCAACGGGAATAGTTTAAGAAAAATTTCCGCAGAGCTTTTTAGCCGAGGAATTAAATCTCCAACCGGAAAAGATAAATGGTCAGCACAGTATTTAGATAATATTATATCAAGTAAAAAGTATATTGATATTGTGTCATTTGAAAAGTATATAGCCGCTTGTTTTGAAAAAGACACGCGATCGCAAAAATGATTCAATTTTAATTTATTCCATTTTGCTATATATTATGATATAATATTAACAAATGGGGTGAAACAATGAATTATGATTTTTACGGCAATGCTGTCGAAGAATATATGAGAGATTATTCTGAATCCACCACAGAAACCTTGAAAAAAGTGAATGTTGACGATGAAGAAATAGAGTATATGATCCAAAAAGAAAGGCAATATATTGAGAAACTTCTGGAAACCAACAACAAATACGCCCAATTAATTATGGATTTGCGCTTATATCGTGCAAATGAGACAAACAATATGATTTCGTTGACAAAGTATGCTCGAAGGGAAAATGAAACCAATCCGGGATATGTAATTCAATCTTGGTTGCGTGATAAAAATACAATCGAGTTTTTGCGCTTATGGGAAAAAGAAAACAATGCTTACCGGTTTGACGATAATGCGGCCCAGAAGTTGATTGAGCGATTACATGAACCATCGTTCACTCTGACTGCAAAAGTATGGATAAATGAAACCAATGCAATAGGAATTCAATCCAGACAAGGAGCAAAAGGCGGCACCCTCGCCGCCGAGTCGATAGCTATTGATTTCATTGTATGGTTGTATCCGGAAAAAAGATATGAATTAATAAAGTTAATCTCAAATCGCAAAAAGTTAATTAATTCACATGAATGAATTTTCACATTGCTTAGTTGCTGGTTTTTAATAGAGGAGTGTAATTATGTTTGGAACTGATAAACCGATTGAGAAGATAGAAAATGACAAACTGAATAGAAAGAGTTTTTCTCAACAACTGGCACATGCCATTTTATCGTATAAGAGTCAAGATAACTTTACTATTGGTTTGTGTGGAAGGTGGGGCACGGGTAAGACATCAATTATAAATATGGTAATAGATGAAATAAGCCATAAAACATCTGATTCACTCAATAAGCCGATAATTGTAAAGTTTAATCCATGGAATTATTCTGATAAAGCTCAACTAATCCGACAATTTTTTAATACTATTATGTCTGAAATAGGAATCAATCGGTCAGGAAAAGAATTAAAAAGAGTTGGCTCTGCTTTGGAAAAGTATTCTGAGATTTTTGAATACTCACAATACATTCCGGTTGTAGGCAAATATCTGAAGCCGTTTAAGGGTATATTAAAAGGATTTGGATCAAAGGCCTCAGAGGTTGCCAAACAAAAGGATAGCCTTGAAACTGTAAAAAATGAAGTTGTTAACGCCTTAAAAAGCCAAAATCAGAAAATTATCGTCATAATTGATGATATTGATAGACTTAATAACGAACAAATTCGATTGATTTTTCAGTTGGTTAATTGTGTAGCAGGGTTTCCTAATATGATTTATCTATTATCTTTTGATAAATCGGTAGTCATAAGGGCTTTGGAGGACGAACAAAAATGCAGTGGTGAAGAATATTTGGAAAAAATAATACAGGTTCCGTTCGATGTGCCCGAGGCAAAGAAATCCGATATTCATAAACTATTATTCGATCAGTTGAATAATCTATGGTTTGATGAAATTCCTTGTAACAACTTTGAAAAAGAATACTGGGGTAAGGTGTACAATAACTGTTTATCACCTTTACTTAATACTATTCGTGATGTGAATAGAGTTGTAAATGTTTATAAATTTAAGTATGGTTTGCTTCATTCTGAAACCAATTGTATTGATCTGTTGGCTATTACAACTCTACAGGTTTGCGCTCCAAATATATTTGAATGGATAAAAAATAATACTAGTCGATTGACAGGAAGCAGTCACGGAATAGGCATTTCTAGTACGGATCAAAATAAGAGACGAGATGAAATGATAAAAGAGTTTGAAAAAGTAACTGACAATGCCGAGTTTATGCTAGAGGTGTTACAAGTGATATTTCCGGAATTTGCGTGGCAGACTGGTGGATATTACTATAGTGGTGAAACGGAAGAACAATTAAGATATATGCAAAAAATTTCCTGTGCGGATCGAACATCGCTGTATTTTAATCTTTCTTTGGAAGATGTCAAGGTATCTCAAAAGACAGTTATTGAATCGATAAAAATTTACAATTCGAAAGAATTAGATAAACTGTTTAATAATTTGATTGGCAATGGCCTCATAACACAATATGCCAAAGAGTTGAACGCATACGCAAAGGATATTCCTGCCGATCGGAAAAAACTTATTTTGCAAAAACTGCTATATCTGCAAACACTTTCTCTTAAAGATGAAGAAGTTGGAATGTTTCATATTTCACCAGCTGTTTATTTTGAAAAATGTTGTTGGAGTATTTTTAAAACGATGGGTACGGAAGATTCGTATGCAATGTTTGAAGAATTTATCGAGTCTGTAGACGATGATGTGTTTGATATCATTGTTTATTTTGTGGTGGAAATTGAAAGAGCATACGGTCACATTGGAAAGTCACAAAATAACGATTGTAGAATTATATCAGAAGAACAATTATATAGTCTTGAACCACTTGTTTTATCTCGAATCAAAAAAACATCCAAAAGTAACTTTGTCTTCAAGTCAAAAGATACATTGCCGAAATACAGGTTTTGGAAGTATAAGGACCCACATTCACTCCAAGTTCATATAAACGAAGCGTTGAAAAATAAAAATAATATTCCTTATTATTTAGCAACTTGCGCTTCAACTTGGGTAGGAGGTAAAACACATGGATGGGGATTTAAACAAGAGCATATTGAGAAAGATATCCCTGTTGACAAAGCATATAAGGATTTAGTTAGTTTGAAAAATACAGAGAGTTTTTCAGGCTTGCCGTATAATATTAAGGAGACCTCAATAGCATTCTATCTTTGGTACAATTCAGATAGAAAAGAACACGATTCAATATCTAAAGAGAATGTCGACTTAATTATTCCACAGTGGGAAAAACAAGAATAATATGTTTGCACCTTTTGTGCTATTTCGTCTCTTTAATACAAATTATGAATAGGATTATAATTTAGGAAGAAAGGGCTGTGTTTTAAGGCTTAAACGCATTGTGCGATTTCGTCGCGCAGTCACATCATTACTCCACGATGTGGAACACACTTTGAAACCCCTTGATTTTCAAGGGGTTTCAGTGTTTATCGCTCATCTTTCTAAATTCATTTTTCAGGGCAAACAATTAGCGGTTTTCTTGGTATAACAGGACTTGAACCGCCGAAGCTGCTTAAAATCGTGCCCTGAGAGGTAAAGGAAGCGTCTTTTCTTACGAATTCAAAGAAGGTAAGAGAAGACGCACTTCTTTTATCCAAAAAACGAAACGGAAGGTGCTATTTATGAGCGAAAAATTGAAAAAAGGACAGACTGCCCCCTTGGAAACCGATATCAGAAAAATCAGTATTAATTTGATTGATGGTTTTCCGAATCACCCGTTCTATGTTTTC
>CAKSQS010000018.1 GCA_934486705.1 uncultured Eubacteriales bacterium | reverse complement strand
TAAAGAGAATCTATAAAACCCGACCGTTTTAAAAGGGTAGATGTTGCAAGCTGAGAAATATATACCTTTGTTTTACCGTTTTCACTCACAACCGCAAAAGATTTGGGCAATTCGTAGGAAACGGTTATAACGTCGCCGTTTTTTTCCGCCTTTTCAAGAAATTTCCGCGTGTGCTTTGAAACGGTGGTGCTGTCCAAATCAAAAATACCCAGCACATCCCGTGAGCGCACAACCGTGCCCTGCCCTAAGTGTATATACATTTATCAACTCACCTGCCCGTTTTTAACATTTATTATTTTTCCTTTTTTCAGCTGCGCTATATTTGATGGGTCGCAGCAGGTTATAAAGGATTGTATGCCCTTAATATGGTTTAAAACGTAATTTTGCCGCTCGGGGTCAAGCTCGCTCATAACGTCGTCAAGCAAAAACACGGGGTATTCGCCCGAAAGCTTATTTATAATTTCCGCCTCGGCAAGCTTAACTGAAAGCGATACGCTCCGCTTTTGCCCCTGCGAGCCGAAACTGCGCGCCGATATGCCGTTTATTTTAAAAATAAGCTCGTCTCTGTGCGGTCCTATAGAGGTAGTGCCCGAATACATATCGTCCGCACGGGCTTTTTTAAGTTTTTCTAAAAGCTCGTCCGCCCCGCACACCGGCATATACTCGGTTTCAAGCACTTCCTTGCCTGATGATATACCGCCGTAAACGCTCGGCAGAAATTCCTTTAAATACTCGTTATATTTATTCCTGAACGCGTAAATTTTTCTACCGTTTGCCGCTATTTCGTTTTCAAACACATCAAGCATTACAGATAAAGTACCGTCGTATCTGTAATCCTTAATTATTCGGTTGCGCTGGGTCAACGCGCGGGCGTATGCTTTTGAAATGCCTATATACGCGGGGTAAAGCTGACCTATTGCAATATCCAAAAACCGCCGCCTTACAGACGGTCCGCCCGAGACAAGCTCTAAATCATCGGGTGAAAAAACTATTGCCTTAAAGCTGCCCGCCAGTGCCGACGCGCTTTTAAGCCTGCTGCCGTTAAGAGATGCTGTGCGGTGCTCCTTTATTTCAATTTCGGCGTCGTTTTCTATTCCGTCAGCAGAAAAATCCATTTTAAGCTCGGCTTTTTCTTCGCCGAATCGCACAAACGCCGCATCCTTAGCGGAACGAAAGCTTTTTATGCCCGTAAATAGCCACATACCCTCTAAAAGGTTTGTTTTGCCCTGCGCGTTTTCGCCGCAAATAACGTTCATTTCGTCGAAATTATTTATTTCGGTTTCTTTAAGATTCCTGAAATTGCGGCAGGAAAAATAATTTATCCTCATTCTATTACGAACTTAAAGCCGTCAAATTCGGCGGTATCGCCGCTTTTAAGCTTTTTTCCGCGCATAAGGCAAACTTCGCCGTTTACCTTTACCTCGCCGTTTTGTATAACCGTTTTGGCGTGCCCCCCGGTCGATACAATACCGGCTAATTTCATAGCGCTGTCAAGCCGGATAAAATCTTCCTTTATCGAAAGCTTTTTTATCTCCATTATCTCAACCTCATAGGCATTATCATATATTTGAAATCATCGCCCTCAAGCGGTTCTATAAGCACGCCAGCGCCCGCTCCGTTGAAAAGTATTTGCACCTGCTCGGTATCAACCGCCTTTAAAGCCTCTAAAAGATAGCGGCTGTTAAGCCCTATTTCAAAATTTTCGCCCTCTAATTTGGTGTTAAAGGTTTCCGTAGCTCTGCCGATTGAGGTAGCACAGGTAAACACAACGTTTAATTCGTTGAAATAGCAGCGAATAGGTGTTGAAAACGATTCGCTTATAAGTAAGGATACGCGCTCGATAGTGTCTATAAGCTCCCTTGTATTTACAACCACCCTTTGCTTATGCTCTGCGGGTATTGTTTTTTGATAATTTACAAACTTTCCCTCAAGCAGGCGGGATATAAAGGAGTAGCCGTCTATATTAAAGCTTACAAGCCTATCCCCGAAGCTTATTTCCACGTTTTCGGTGTCCTCCGCTATAAGCTTTACAGCCTCGCCTACGGCTCTGCCCGATAATATAAAGGAAAAGCTGCCCGAAATATCCACCTTTTCTCGCCTTATTGCAAGGCGGTAGCCGTCAATCGCCACAAATTGCAGTATTCCGTCCTCTATTGTTACGTTAATACCCGTAAGTATCGGCTTAGCGCCCTCATTTTGGGCAACCGCGAATATTGTACCCTTTACCATTTCGGTAAGAATTTTGCCGTCTATTAAAATGCTGTTGCCGCTGCCGACTGTAGGCATTTCGGGAAAATCTTCCGCCGCCATACCCATAATATCAAAGGTAGCCTCGCCGCATTTAATGTGGCAGTTAAGCTTTGAATCCGCCTCTATGCTTACCTGTAAGCCGTTCATACGGCGCAGTATGTCGGCAAGTAAACGCGCGTTTATAACAATGTCTCCCGGTTCGTCGCACTTAGCGTATATTTCCTTTTTCATTCCCATTTCAAGGTTATAGGAAACAAGAGTTACCTTGCCCTGCTCGGCGGATATTAAAATACCCTCCAATACCGGCATAGAGGTTTTTGAGCCTACCACTCTTTGCAGCTTTGATACCGCTTCAAGCAGAGAGGCGCGTTCAACAGAAAAAATCATATTTTTTCCTCCTAATAACAAATAATAAATAACAGTAATAATAAGGGGTGTGAATTGTGGGGATAAATGCCTTAAAGGCTTTTATAATGCGTATTTTCGCGGTTAAAAGAAATGTTTATAATTTCTTTATAATTTTGATTGTTTTAAGTTATACACCCGGGTGTTTATAACTTAGCGGTTAATTAAGGTTTACAGTGTGGATAATTTCAGTACGCCGTGTTGTCGCTTTTAAGGTTCTTTATAATATCCTCAACCAATTCCTTTTGGTAGGGCTTGTCCCTTAAAAAGTTTTCAATGCATTTAACATTGTGAAGCACCGTTGTGTGGTCCTTGCCGAAGCTTTCGCCTATCGCTTTGTAGGAAAGGTTGGTAGTCTCGCGCGCTATGTACATTGCAACCTGCCGCGCAAGCGCCAAAGCCGCCGTTCTGCGGTTGGAAAGAATATCGCTTTCGGACACATTGTAGGTTTTAGCCACTTCGGAAATTATCTTTTCAATTTTTATAGGCTCGGGGCGGGTATCGTTTATAACATCCTTTATAAGCCCCTGCACAACCCCCATAGTGGGCGTTTTGTTCTGAATTGCAATGTAGGCGTGCAGCTTTTTAACCACGCCCTCCAATTGCCTTGTATTTACCTTTATATGCTCGGCAATATAATAAACGAGGTTTTCGTCTATCTCAATGTGCATCTGCTCGCATTTCTTATTTATAATACCTACGCGGGTTTCAAAATCCGGCGCGGTAATATCCGCGGGCAAGCCGCTTTCAAAGCGGGAGCGTATTCTGTCATCTAATGTCTTTATTTCCTTAATAGGGCGGTCAAGAGTAACCACTATCTGTTTGTTATTCTGAAAAAGAGTATTAAAGGTATTAAAAAATTCTTCCTGGGTCTGCTCCTTACCCGCTATAAAATGAATATCGTCTATAAGCAGCACGTCCACATTGCGGAACTTATTGCGGAAATCGTCAATTGTGCCGAGCCCCAATTTACCCTCCTGCAGCGCCTTTATAAGCTGATTTGTAAAATCCTCGCCGCGGGTATACTCTATTTTTTTATAGGGAAAGTTTTTCTTTATCTCGTTCTTTATAGCTAACATAAGGTGGGTCTTACCCACTCCTGAAGGTCCGTAAATAACAAGCGGGTTGTAGGTGTTGGCGGGATTGGTGGCAACTGAGTAAGAGGCGGCGTAGGCAAAACGGTTGGTAGAGCCCACAACGAAATTTGAAAATGTGAAAAAGTCCTCAAACGAAAGCCCGTCGCTGAATTGTTCGGCTTTCAGAATTTTTTCTTCCTCATCCTCGCATATAATTTTAACGCCTATTTCAATGCCCATAACCTTTTTAATGGCATTTTTAAGAATATCCGTGTAGTTCTGCTCAACTACGCCGCGCATATACTCGTTATCTATAGAAAGCGTAAGCTCGCCCGACTCAAGCGATACCGGCTTTAAGTCTTTAAGAAAGCAGTTGAAAGCTACTTCGGAAATTGTAATTTTGCATTCTTCACAAACCGCCGACCAAATGTCTTCAACGGAGTTTATCGACATTATGTAAACCATCCTTTGCCGTTATATAATTATCCAATCAATTATACCATATTTCCATATTTTTTGCAAGAAAAAAGCGGCATATTTTTTACATAAAAAGTTAAATAAATTTTTTCGGTTTGCTTGACATTTTTTTCACAAAATATTATTATATAGATAGTATTCATTCCGAAAGGGGCTGTAAAATGAGCAATAATATTTCGGAGTCGGTTATAAAACGCCTGCCGCGGTATTACCGATTTTTGGGAGAATTAAAGGCTGCGGGTATGACGCGCATATCCTCGCGCGAGCTTTCCGAAAAAATGGGACTTACGGCAAGCCAGATCCGCCAGGATCTTAATTGCTTCGGCGGGTTCGGTCAGCAGGGCTACGGCTATAATATTGAGCTTTTGCAATCGGAAATTGCAAGGATTTTGGGTATTGACGCGCCCAAAGGCGCAATTCTTATAGGTGTGGGAAATCTCGGTAAAGCGATAACCATGCATGTGAATTTTGAATCAAAGGGTTTTAAACTTATAGGCTTGTTTGACAGTAAGGAGTCACTTGTGGGGCAAATGATAAAAAATCTGCCCGTAAGGAGCATTTCAACCCTTGATGAATTTTGCCGCGAAAATCTGCCCGAGGCGGCATTTTTATGTATACCGAAAACGGCGGCGGTGCAGCTTTCGGATCAATTGGTGCGGCTCGGAATAAAGGGCTTTTGGAATTTCAGCCACTACGATTTAGCGCTTAAATACCCGAATATAAAGGTAGAAAACGTCCATTTCGGGGATAGCCTCATGACCCTTTCATACAGACTGCATAATGAATAAAAAAAAAGGACTGTTGCATTCTTATCTTAATGCGACAGTCCTTTTAAAATTATAATCTTATTTTTTCTTCTTTGAGTTTTGATATTTTTCGTTTATCAAATTGCGTATTTCGTCAACATCCGATTTCGGGAGATTGCGGAGTATGGTAAGCAAATTTTCTTCATTGTGCGTTATTAAAAACGGCGGGCGCGCAGCCGGTGTGAAAACAGGCTCATGCAAAGCGGGGGCGGGCTGCTCGGGTACGGTTTCCGGGCGGGAGACAGGCTGCTCCGACTGAAAATCCATAGGATCGCGCAGCAATACTGCGGGGTTTATACCGAAAACCTCTGCTATAGCCATAAGCTTATCCACGCTTATGTTTCCCTTACGCTCCATCTGTGAATATGTACTGCATTTCATGCCGAGTCGTTCGGCAGCCTCGGTTTGGGTAAGATTAGCCATTTTTCTGTATATAGCTACTCGCTGATTAACGGTATAACTCATTTTTTTATTCTCCTTTATAATTTTCTTCTTGACTAAACCGCAAATAATTGGTATAATCATTTAATGTGAAGCTGCTGAAGTGGCTCAGTTGGTAGAGCAGCTGATTCGTAATCAGCAGATCGTGGGTTCGAGTCCCATCTTCAGCTCCACAATTTCGCGACAAGAAATACTTGTCGCGATTTTTTATATTTATTTTACGCTAATATTATATATTTACTGTCGAAAAATGTCAAGCAAATATTTGTAAACAATTTATGTATTTATTGTTGTTTTATCACCTGTTTTATTACTTGACGGCAAGGCAAAAAATGGTGTATAATATATTTTGAGTTATTATATTAAGGAGAGATACGTCTAATGGCGAAAACCACCGCGGAATACGGCAACGACAGTATAAAAAAGCTTGAAGGCCCCGACAGGGTGCGAAAGCGCCCGGGCGTTATTTTCGGCTCGGACGGGCTTGACGGCTGCGAGCATTCGGTTTTTGAAATAATTTCAAACTCAATAGACGAGGCGCGCGAGGGCTACGGGCAGAAGATAATTGTTACAAAATATGCCGACGGCTCTATTGAGGTGCAGGATTTCGGGCGCGGCGCACCGGTTGACTTTAACAATAAGGAGCAGTGCTTTAACTGGGAGCTTTTATACTGCGAATTGTACGCCGGCGGTAAATACAACACGAACGACGGCGCAAACTATGAGTATTCGGTAGGCTTAAACGGCTTGGGTCTTTGTTCAACCCAGTATTCCTCGGAATATATGGATGTTGAAATAAAGCGCGACGGGTTTAAATATAACCTGCATTTTGAAAAGGGCTATAACGTGGGAGGGCTTAAAAAAGAGCCCTACGACGGAAAAGACACAGGCACTAACACCCGCTGGAAGCCCGATATTGAGGTTTTTACCGACGTTAATATTCCCACCGAGTATTTTCTCGATACCCTTAAAAGACAGGCAATTGTAAACGACGGGTTGCTGTTTATTTTTAAAGAGCAGCAGGGCGCGCGCTTTGTTCAGCAGGAAATTGTTTATAAAAACGGTATTAAGGATTACGTAAACGAAACCGTGGGGGAAGAAAGGCTTTCCTCCGTTCAGTTCTGGCAGACCGAAAGAAAGGGCAGAGACCGCGAGGACAAGCCCGAATACAAGGTTAAAATAAACGCGGCGCTTTGCTTTTCAAACCGCCATACATTAAAGGAATATTACCACAATTCAAGCTGGCTTGAATACGGCGGCGTGCCCGAAAAGGCAACCCGCAGCGCCTTTGTTTCGCAGATAGACGCATATATAAAGCAAAGCGGAAAATATAAATCGAACGAAAGCAAAATTACATTTTCGGATATTGAAGAGTGCTTAGTGCTGGTTATTTCCTCGTTTTCAACCGTAACCTCATACGAAAACCAGACCAAAAAGGCTATTACCAATAAATTTATATACGAGGCTATGACCGATTTTTTGCGGCATCAGCTTGAAGTATATTTTATTGAAAATAAAGCCGAGGCGGATAAAATAGCCGACCAGGTGCTTGTAAACAAGCGCAGCCGCGAACGCAGCGAAAGGGAGCGCATCAACCTTAAAAAGACCCTGCAATCCTCAAACTCCATGCTTGACAGGGTGGATAAATTTGTAGACTGCCGCTCAAAGGATGTTGAACAGCGCGAGGTATTTATAGTTGAGGGCGATTCGGCTTTAGGCTCTTGCAAACTGGCGCGAAACGCCGAATTTCAGGCAATAATACCCGTAAGGGGCAAAATTTTAAACTGCCTTAAGGCCGATTACGAAAAGGTGTTTAAAAGCGAGATCATAACCAATCTTATTAAGGTATTGGGCTGCGGGGTTGAGGTAAAGTCCAAGGCGAACAAGGGGCTTGCCACCTTTGACCTTTCGGCGCTGCGGTGGAATAAGGTTATAATCTGTACCGACGCGGACGTGGACGGCTTTCAGATACGCACCCTTATTCTTACAATGATATACCGCCTTATGCCCACCCTTATAAACGAGGGAAAAATATACATTGCCGAAACCCCGCTTTACGAAATAGGTACAAAGGATATGACCTACTTTGCCTATGACGAGAAAGAAAAGATTGATATTCTTGATAAAATAGGCGACGGCAAGTACACCATTCAGCGCTCAAAGGGACTTGGCGAAAACCAACCCGATATGATGAACCTTACCACAATGAACCCCGAAACGCGCCGTCTTATAAAAGTTATGCCGCAGGACGCCGAGCGCACCTCGCAGATGTTTGATCTGCTGCTCGGGGACGATTTGCAGGGCAGAAAGGATTTTATAGCCGAAAACGGCTATATGTACCTTGACGAGGCAGACCTATCCTGATTAGACGTTAGATGTTAGACATTAGAT
Source organism: uncultured Eubacteriales bacterium (assembly GCA_934486705.1). Lineage (GTDB taxonomy): Bacteria > Bacillota > Clostridia > Oscillospirales > Acutalibacteraceae > UBA737. The sequence continues at coordinate 32,386 of CAKSQS010000018.1, read as the reverse complement.
ATTATAAATTTTAGAAAAGAGGAAGTTTGTGGCGACTAAAAAGAAGAAAGAGCCGAAATCGGTAAAGCCTAAAATAAACGCTTACATTGCCGGCGCGGGGCTTACGGTTGAGCAGCCGATAACCGACACGCTCGAAACCAACTATATGCCCTATGCCATGAGCGTTATAGTATCCCGTGCAATACCGGAAATAGACGGCTTTAAGCCCTCGCACAGAAAGCTGCTTTATACTATGTATAATATGGGGCTTTTAAAGGGCAGCACAATAAAATCGGCTAATATAGTGGGGCGCACCATGCAACTGAATCCCCACGGAGACGCGGCTATTTATGAGACTATGGTGCGTTTGTCCGAGGGGTATCAGGCGCTTTTGCACCCGTATGTTGCCTCTAAGGGCTCGTTTGGTAAAGCCTACTCGCGCGATATGGCATACGCTGCCTCGCGTTATACCGAGGCAAAGCTATCCCCCATTGCATCGGAGCTTTTCAGTGATATTGATAAAGACACGGTAGATTTTGTGGATAACTACGACGCTACCATGAAAGAGCCTACACTGTTCCCAGTTACATTCCCCTCGGTGCTTGTAAACGCTAATACGGGTATTGCCGTAGGTATGGCAAGCTCAATCTGCCCGTTTAACCTGCGCGAGGTATGCGAGACGACCATTGGCTATATAAGGGATAACGATATAAATGTGGCGGACACGCTTTTAGCCCCCGATTTTCCTATAGGCGGCAAGCTTTTATACGACCGCGCGGCAATGGAAAAGATTTACGAAACGGGGCGCGGCAGCTTTAAGGTAAGGGGCGTATACGCTTACGATAAATCGCAAAACTGTATAGATATTACCGAAATACCGCCCACTACCACGAGCGAGGCGATAATTGAAAAGGTAATTGAGCTTGCAAAGCTTAAAAAAATAACCGAAATTAACGATATTCGCGATGAAACCGACTTAAACGGTCTTAAAATAACAATTGACCTAAAGCGCGGGGCAGACCCCGAAAAGCTTATGAAAAAGGTTATGAAAATGACCCCGCTTGAAGACAGCTTTTCCTGCAACTTCAATATTTTAATTGCAGGCTCGCCGCGCGTTATGGGCGTTAAGGAAATTATTTCCGAGTGGGTGGCGTTCAGAGAAGAATGCGTGCGCCGCCGCGTTTACTTCAAGCTTTCAAAGGCAAAGGACAGGCTGCACCTTTTAAAGGGTCTTGAAAAAATACTGCTTGATATTGATAAGGCAATCAAAATCGTGCGCGAAACCGACGAGGAAGCACAGGTTGTGCCGAACCTGATGATAGGCTTCGGAATAGACGAAATTCAGGCGGAATACGTTGCGGAGATAAAGCTGCGCCACTTAAACCGCGAATATATTTTAAAGCGCACGGCGGATATTGAAGACCTGATGAAAGAAATCGCCGAGATGGAGGGAGTTTTAAACTCCCGTTCAAAGCTTTTGAATATAATAATTAAGGAATTAAAGGAAGTTGCCGAAAAATACGGGCAGGACAGAAAGACCGAAATTATAAGCGCGGCGGAGGAAAGCGGCGAGGACGAGCCCATAGAGCTTGATACCTCCCCCGTGACCCTTTTCTTTACCAAGGACGGATATTTCAAGAAAATAACCCCGCAGTCGCTCAGAATGAGCGGCGAGCAAAAGCTTAAAGAGGGGGACGAAATAACGCAAACGGTAGAGTCCACCAATGCAGAGGAGCTTTTGTTCTTTAGTAATAAATCGCAGGTCTATAAATCCCGTACCGCCGAATTTGCCGACGGCAAGGCGAGCGTGCTCGGCGATTATGCACCCTCAAAGCTTGAATTTGACGAGGCGGAAAACGCCGTTTATATGGTGGCAACCGCCGATTATAAGGGTTATATGCTTTTTGTGTTTGATAACGGCAGAATAGCAAAAGTTCCGCTTTCCTCTTACCAGACAAAGACCAACCGCAAAAAGCTTATAAAGGCATATTGCGATAAATTCACCCTGCACAGCATTTTCTTTATAAAAGAGGATACCGAGCTGCTCTTAAAATCCACAAACGGGCGTATGCTTATAGTAAACACCGCGTCTGTTCCCGCAAAGACCACAAAGGACAACGGCGGCATAGCCGTAATGACCCAAAAGCGCGGGCAGCGGCTATCGGAAGTCGGCTTTTACGAAAAGGACAGTCTTGACGGCGACCACCGCTACCGCACGCGGAATTTACCGGCAGCGGGCAGCAAAAAGCCTGCGGGAACTGCCGAGCAGGAGCAGATGATACTGTAAAATTAAAAAAAGAGCGTCGGTTATTACCGGCGCCCAATGTCGGCGCCGGGGCAAACGCGTTATCCGTCGCTGACAAATATAATATACCCCGCAAAATTTTTATTATACATTTTTTTACGGACGGAGAGAAATCTTAATGGCACGAGAACTATCAAAACAGTACGACCCGAAAGAGGTTGAAGAAAGAATTTATAAAATGTGGCTTAACGGCAGATACTTCCACGCTAAGTGCGAGGAAGATAAGCCTACCTACACAATAGTTATTCCGCCCCCGAATATTACGGGTCAGCTCCATATGGGGCACGCGCTCGATAATACGCTGCAGGATATACTTATACGCTTTAAGCGTATGCAGGGGTACGATACTTTATGGGTGCCCGGCACAGACCACGCCTCAATTGCAACCGAGGCGAAAATTGTAGAAAAAATGCGGCAGGAGGGGCTTACCAAAGAGGACGTCGGCAGAGACGGCTTTTTGGAGCGCGCCTGGGAATGGAAAAAGCAGTACGGCGGCAGAATTATAGAGCAGCTTAAAAAAATGGGCTCTTCGTGCGACTGGGAAAGAGAGCGCTTTACTCTTGACGAGGGCTGCAGCAAGGCGGTTAAAGAGGTTTTCGTCCGCCTTTACGAAAAGGGGCTTATTTACAGGGGCGAAAGAATTATTAACTGGTGTCCCCACTGCAAGACCTCCATTTCGGACGCCGAGGTTGAATATGAGGAGCAGGCAGGGCATTTTTGGCACTTGCGCTACCCTTTTAAGGATGGCAGCGGTTATTTGGAGCTTGCCACTACCCGCCCCGAAACCCTGCTCGGCGATACCGCCGTTGCGGTAAACCCAAATGACGAAAGATATAAGGACTTGGTGGGCAAAACCCTTATTTTGCCGCTTGTTCACCGCGAAATACCCGTTATTGCCGACGATTACGTTGAAACCGATTTCGGAACGGGCGTTGTTAAAATTACCCCCGCGCACGACCCGAATGACTTTGAGGTGGGGCTGCGCCATAACTTAGAGGTTATAAACGTTTTAACCGATGACGCGAAAATAGTAGCCGATTACCCGAAATATGCGGGAATGGATCGCTACGAGGCGCGCAAGGCTATTGTTGCCGACCTTGAAAAAGAGGGCGCGCTTGTAAAGATTGAAGAGCACGTTCACAACGTGGGCACATGCTACCGCTGCGGCACAACGGTTGAGCCGCGCGTTTCAAAGCAGTGGTTTGTTAAAATGAGACCCCTTGCCGAGCCTGCTATTGAGGCGGTTAAAAAGGGCGAGACAAAATTCGTTCCGCAACGCTTTGAAAAAATTTATTTCCACTGGCTTGAAAATATACGCGATTGGTGCATATCCCGTCAGCTTTGGTGGGGTCACCGCATACCTGCCTGGTACTGCGCGGATTGCGGCGAAATAACCGTTTTAAAGGAAGACGCGCACTGCTGCGCGCACTGCGGCAGCAAGAATATCACGCAAGACCCCGATACGCTTGATACCTGGTTCTCTTCTGCCCTATGGCCGTTTTCAACCCTCGGCTGGCCCGAAGAAACCGCCGATTTCAAGCACTATTACCCCACAAACACCCTTGTTACGGGCTATGATATAATTCCTTTCTGGGTAATGCGTATGATGTTCTCAGGGATTGAACAAACAGGCGAAGTTCCGTTTGATACGGTGCTTATTCACGGGCTTGTGCGTGATTCGCAGGGCAGGAAAATGTCTAAATCGCTCGGAAACGGCGTAGACCCGCTTGAGGTAATTGATAAATTCGGCGCGGACGCGCTGCGTTTCTCGCTTGCAACAGGCAACAGCCCCGGAAACGATATGCGTTATATTGAGGAGCGCGTTGAGTCAAGCCGCAACTTTGCAAACAAGCTTTGGAACGCTGCAAGATTTATTCTTATGAATTTAAAATCGGATGAGGTTCTGCCGCTTGAACCCGATAATTTCGCGCTTGAAGACAAGTGGATTTTATCAAAATACAATGCGGTTGTAAAAGACGTTACCGAAAACCTTGAAAAATACGAGCTCGGAATGGCGGTTCAAAAGCTTTACGACTTTATTTGGGACGTTTTCTGCGATTGGTACATTGAAATCTGCAAATCCCGCCTAAACGGCGAGGACGAAAAAGCCGCCGACACCGCAAGAGCCGTGCTTATATATGTGTTTACGGGCACTTTAGCGCTTTTGCACCCCTTTATGCCCTTTATAACCGAGGAAATTTGGCAGTCACTGCCGCACAAGGGCGAGGCGCTCATGGTGACCGATTGGCCGCGGTTTGACACTTCGCTTGAATTTGCCGCCGAGGAAGAGGACTTTGAAAAAATTATGGCGGTAATAAAGGCGGTAAGAAACCGCCGCGCCGAAATGAACGTTCCCCCCTCAAAAAAGGCAAAGGTTTGCATTGCAACCAAATTTAAGGATACGTTCTCGCGCGGAACGGCGTATATCTGCCGCTTAGCCTATGCTTCGGACGTGGAAATAGGCGACAGCTTTGAAAGCGAGGGAGCGGTTCGCGTTATTACCGACGCCGCCACCGTATTTATGCCCATGCGTGAGCTTGTGGACTTTACCGCCGAGCTTGAAAGGCTTAAAAAGGAGCTTAAAAAGGCAAACGACGATAAGGAGTTCTTTGAGAAAAAGCTTAATAACCGGGGCTTTGTTGCCAAAGCGCCCGCGGCGGTTGTTGAGCAGCAGCGCGAGAGCCTTAAAAAGGTGCTTGAAAAAATAGCAATGCTTGAAAACAGCATAGCGGAAACAGAAAAATCGTTATAATATCTTGAGCTGAAAAAGCAACCCCCGCTCGGACTGCATTGCCCGGGTGGGGGTTTGTGTTAAAAAACGAAGTATAATATATATTTAATTAAAGTTTTCGCGCTCGTGCCGCGCAGGGCACCCTATTTCTGTGCGGACAGAAATAGGGGAAAGAACCGTCGGACACCCTTTTGATTGGGTTTCCGAACCTTCCTGAACAACCAAAGGGGCAAACTCCCCTTTGGATACCCCTACTGCGAAAAAATAAAATCGGTACAACAATTTTTGGCTTCAATAATTTTCCGCTAAGGGAAGTATTGTACCCTGATGGTATTGTCTATACCGCAATAATTATTTACGGCAAAAAGTCTGCGATACGTAGACTTTTTTGCCGTTTTTTTAAAAAATCTACCGAAAGCTCTCTGCAATAGATAGATTTACAAACGCATAATAAAGGGTTATAATTAACCTTGAGGTGAGATGTATGGACGCAAAAAGCGTAGGCTACACAATAGCAGAGCTGCGCAAAAAGAACAATATGACCCAAGCCGAGCTTTCCGATAAGCTTAATGTGAGCGATAAGACCGTAAGCAAATGGGAAAACGGCTTAGGCTACCCGGAGATAACCCAATTTCCCGAAATTGCGAAGATATTCGGCGTTTCGGTCGATTACCTTATGACCGGCGAGCGCAAGGGCATTGCCCTTGCGGGAAATATACTGACCGATAACGTAAAGACCGTGAACGATTACCCCAAGCAGGGTATGCTTGCGAATATTCTTTCGGTTTCCCGCAGTGTGGGCGGCTGCGTTCCCAACACGGCAATCGATATTGCCAAAATAGACCGCAGCGTTCCGCTTTACGCATTGGGAAAGATAGGCGACGACGAACACGGGCGCTATGTTATTTCAAAGCTGCAAAAATACGGCATAGACACAGGAAAAATCGCTGTTTCGGCTAAAAGCACCACCAGCTTCAGCGATGTTATGAGCCTGCCCACAGGAGAGCGCACCTTTTTCCACGCGCGCGGGGCAAACGCCGAGTTTTCGCCCGACGATATAGATTTAAGCTCGCTTTCCGCACGTATGCTGCATATAGGCTACATTTTACTGCTTGACAGCTTTGATAAACCCGACCCCGAGTACGGCACGGTAATGGCGCGTTTTCTGCACGGCGTTAAGGAAAGGGGCATAGAAACCTCAATAGATATGGTGAGCGACAGCACCGCCGACTATAAAAAAGCCATTGTTCCCGCACTTAAATACACCGATTACGCCATAATAAACGAAATAGAGTGCTGCGGAATTTGGGGGCTTGAACCGTATAAGGGCGACGGAGCGCTTGATATTCCCACCGTTAAAAAAGCAATGACGCTTACCGCCGAATGCGGCGTTTCAAAAAAGGTTATAGTACACGCAAAATCGGCAGGCATATGCCTGGATGTTAAAAGCGGGGAGTTTACCGCCGTAGGTTCGCTTAAGCTGCCGCAGAGCGCCGTTAAGGGCAGCGTGGGCGCGGGAGACGCGTTTTGCGCGGGCTGTCTTTACGGGCTTTACGAGGGCTTTGACGATAAAAGCCTGCTTGAATTTGCCTCTGCCGCCGCCGCGTGCAATTTATTCAGCGAAAATTCAATTGACGGAATGAAAACAAAAAATGAAATAATAGAAATTTCAAATAAGTATAAGAGGGTAAAACTATGAAAAGATCCGAGTATTTATCACAGGTCCAAAAGGCGCTTGGCTACTACGAAAAAGCACATATTATACTTACCGAGGAAGAGAAAAACCGCATTGAGGTTGCCGATTTCGGTCTCGGCAGAGTAAACGAGATTGGCTTGCAGCTGCTTACATATATCAACACCGCGCGCGTTTGCGCAAAGGAAATGGTGCTGCTGCCGGGGCAAGCCTGCCCCGAGCACAGGCATATTCCGACAGACGGCAGAGAGGGCAAGGAAGAAACCTTCCGCTGCCGCTGCGGCAAGGTTTACCTTTATGTTGAGGGCGGAAACCCGACGGACGTAAGCGTTAAACTGCCCGATACCGCACTTACCGCTTTTAAAGAGGTTGTGCTGCTGCCGGGCGAGCAGTATACCATTATGCCGAATACAAAGCACTGGTTCATAGCGGGTGACGAGGGTGCGGTGATTTCGGAATTTTCCACCCACAGCACCGATGAAACCGACATTTTCACAGACGAAAGCATTACAAGAGAACCACAGATAGAGGAGTAAAGAAATATGCTTGCAAATTTAAACGATATTTTACCGCGCGCCGCAAAAGAGCACTACGGCGTGGGACTTTTCAACACTATTGACACCGATATGCTTGAAGCCGCAATATCGGCAGCCGAGGAACTGCGCTCGCCTATAATAATAGGCACAGCCGAGGTGCTTTTGCCCTACGGCGAACTAAAGCTGATAGCTCCCTCGGTCATAGCCGCCGCAAAGCGCGCAAGCGTTCCGGTTGTTGTGCATTACGACCACGGCCTTACCTTTGAGCGCTGTATGGAAGCCTTAAAGCTCGGCTTTACAAGCGTTATGTTTGACGGCTCTGCCGGAGACTCGGCGAACAATATTGAAAACACCCGCGAGATAGTAAAAATCGCCCATGCCATGGGCGCTACGGTTGAAGGCGAAATAGGCCATGTGGGCGAGGCGGCAAGCGGCGATAACGAAACAAACGACCGCTACACTACCGTTAAAGAGGCAACCGATTTTGTAAGCGCCACCGGCGTTGACGCGCTTGCCGTAGCAATAGGCACGGCGCACGGCGCATACAAGGCAAAGCCGCAGCTTGATATTGAAAGGCTTAAGGAAATACACGCGGCAATACCCACCCCGCTTGTATTGCACGGCGGTTCGGGACTTTCGGACGACGATTTCCGCAATACCGTGCGTGAGGGTATTTCAAAGGTGAATATATTTACCGACCTTTGCATTGCGGGTGCAAACGCAATGAAGGACGCCGCAAACGCAAGCGCAGATTATCTTAAAACACGGGAAATGCGGGTAAAATATATAAACGCCGCCGTAAAGCAAAAGATAAAGCTTTTCGGCAGCGTCGGAAAATATTGAGAAATCTAAAAATATTTGAATTTGAAGCGGATAAAACGATAAAATCACCATGCATATTTCGCTTTGCGCAGTAGGGGTATCCAAAGGGGAGTTTGCCCCTTTGGTTGTTCAGGAAGGTTCGGAAACCCAATCAAAAGGGTGTCCGACGGTTCTTTCCCCTATTTCTGTCCGTACAGAAATAGGGTGTCCTGCGCGGCATGAGCGCAAAAAAGTTAAAAATCATAGAAAGATTTTCTCTTTTCTCTTTAAGTTAAAACCGCGTTTTTTTAAATCCTCGTTGACAGTATTTCTTCCTTTTCGCGCTTGAATTCGGCAAAGCAGCCGTTATCAAGCGCGTTTCTTATATCTTCCATAAGATGATTGTAAAACCACAAATTATGCATAACCGTAAGCCTTTGCGAAAGCATTTCCTGGCTTTTAAGCAAGTGCCTTATATACGCCTTGCTGTATCTTTTGCAAACGGGGCAGCCGCAGTTTTCGTCTATGGGTGACATATCGTACTCATACTTTTTATTGTTGAGGTTTATAATTCCCTTTGAAGTAAACAAATGCCCGTGGCGCGCGTTGCGGCTCGGCATTACGCAGTCAAATAAATCGACCCCGCGTTCCACGGCGTTGAGTATGTTCGCGGGCGTTCCCACGCCCATTAAGTAGCGTATTTTATTTTGCGGCATATGTGGCGTTACGTTATCTATTATATCGTACATAACCTCGGTAGGCTCGCCCACGGCAAGCCCGCCTATTGCGTAGCCGTCAAGCTCTAACTCGGCTATTCTTTTCATATGCTCAACCCGCAAATCGGTATATGTGCAGCCCTGGTTTATTCCGAAAAGCATTTGCTCGGGGTTTACAGTTCCCGGCATTGCGTTTAACTCCGCCATTTTCTTTTTGCAGCGTTCAAGCCAGCGCACGGTGCGCTCGCAGGAGGCTTTGGAGTATGAATACTCGGCGGGGTTTTCCACGCATTCGTCAAACGCCATAGCGATAGTAGAGCCTAAATTTGACTGTATTGTCATACTTTCTTCGGGGCCCATAAAAATACGTCTGCCGTCTACGTGCGAGGCAAAGGTAACCCCCTCTTCGGTTATATGGCGCAGGCTTGCCAACGAAAATACCTGAAAGCCGCCCGAATCGGTTAAAATAGGTCCGTCCCAGGTTGTAAACTTATGAAGACCGCCGCAGCCGCGTATAACCTCGTCGCCCGGGCGGACGTGCAAATGATAGGTGTTTGAAAGCATTATTTGGCAGCCGAGAGTTTTTAAGTCCTCGGCGGAAACCGCGCCCTTAATTGCCGCGGCGGTTGCCACGTTCATAAACGCGGGGGTCTGAACAGTGCCCCTGTTGGTGGTAAATTCGGCGCGCCGCGCGCTGCCTTCCTGTTTTAAAAGCTTGTACATAATTTTTTCCCTTATAATTTTATAAAATCAGCATTGCGTCGCCGAAGCTGAAAAAGCGGTATCTTTCCTTTACGGCGGTATTATAGGCGTTCATCACGTTATCGTATCCCGCAAAGGCGGAAACTAACATTATAAGCGTGCTTTCGGGCAGGTGGAAATTGGTTATAAGCCCGTCCATACACTTAAATTCAAAGCCGGGGTAAATGAAAATATCGGTGTCGCCCGAGCATTTCTTTATCTCGCCGTATTTTTTAGCGCAGCTTTCAACCGTACGGCAGGATGTAGTGCCCACGCATATTACTCTGCCGCCGTTTTTGCGGGTCTCGTTTATGGTTTTCGCCGCGTCCTCGGGTATGTAATAATGCTCGGTGTGCATTTTGTGCTGCGTTACGTCCTCTACCTTAACGGGTCTGAAAGTACCGAGCCCCACGTGCAGTGTAACGTAGGCAATATTCACGCCCATAGCCTTAATGCTTTCAAGCATTTCCTTTGTAAAGTGCAGCCCCGCGGTAGGCGCGGCGGCAGAGCCGGCGTCCTTTGAATATACCGTCTGGTAGCGTTCCTTATCCTTTAGCTTTTCCTTTATATACGGCGGCAGCGGCATTTGCCCCACCTCGTCAAGCACCGCGAAAAAGTCGCCCTCGCAGGCAAATTCTATCATGCGGTTGCCGTCTTCCAAAACGTCGGTCACGGTTGCCGTAAGCTTATCGGAAAACCTGAATTTATACCCCGTTTTAGCCTTTTTACCCGGGCCCGCAAGGCACTCCCAGAGCTTATTACCGTGCTGCCGCAAAAGCACAAATTCCACTACCGCGCCCGTATCCTCCCGCGTGCCGTAAAGCCGCGCGGGTAAAACGCGGGTGTTATTAAGCACAAGGCAGTCGCCGGGCTTTAAAAACTCGGGCAGATTGTAAAAATGCTTATGCTTAATTTCACCGCCGTTTCGCGGCAGCACCATAAGTCTTGAGGAGTTTCTCGGCTCAACGGGCGTTTGCGCTATAAGCTCTTCGGGCAGGTCATAATAAAAATCGCTTGTTTTCATAAAATTATCCACAACTTCTTTGATATTTCGGCATAAAATAAATTGACAAACATTATCTGTAATGTTATAGTTAATTATATTGCATAAGGCAATATAATTCAAGATTGAATTTTTAAAAATGTCTTCAGAAGGAATGTGTTTTCAAATGAAAAAGTACAATGTCGGTATAATCGGCGCTACAGGAATGGTGGGTCAGCGCTTTGCGCTGCTGCTGCATAATCACCCGTGGTTCAATGTGACCGCGCTTGCCGCGAGCGCAAATTCAGCCGATAAAAAATATACCGACGCAATAGGCAGCCGCTGGGCTATGAAAGAGCCTATACCCGAGAATTTGCGGGATATGACCGTTTTTGACGCCGAGCGCGATATTGATAAAATAACCGAGCGGGTGGATTTTGTTTTCTGCGCCGTTAATATGAAAAAAGACGAAATAAAGGCGCTTGAAGAAAAGTATGCCAAACACGAATGCCCCGTTGTTTCCAACAACAGCGCGCACCGCTTCACGCCAGACGTACCTATGATAATACCCGAAATAAACGCCAAGCACCTTGAAATAATACCCGCGCAGAGAAAGCGCCTCGGCACAAAGCGCGGCTTTATTGCGGTTAAATCCAACTGCTCGCTGCAAAGCTATGTGCCCGCCCTTTACCCGCTTGATGAAAAATTCGGCGTTGAAAGGGTGCTGGTTTCCACCTATCAGGCAATTTCTGGCGCGGGCAAAACCTTTGAGCGCTGGCCCGAAATGATAGATAACGTTATCCCCTTTATAGGCGGCGAGGAAGAAAAGAGCGAAAAAGAGCCGCTTAAAATTTGGGGAAAAATAGAAAACGGCGAAATAGTACCGGCAGAAAGCCCGAAATTCACCGCTCAGTGCATTCGCGTGCCGGTATCGGACGGTCATTTGGCGTCGGTTTTCGTTGATTTTAAAAAGAAACCCACAAAAGAAGAAATTCTTGAAATATGGGCAAACTATTCGGGCGAGCCGCAAGCGCTCTCCCTCCCCCACGCGCCCAAGCAATTTTTACATTATTACACGGAGGACGATATGCCGCAAACCAAGCTTTGCAGAGATTCCGAGGACGGTATGGCAATATCCGTCGGGCGCTTGCGCGAGGATACGCAGTATGATTATAAATTTGTTTGCGTATCCCACAATACCCTGCGCGGCGCTGCGGGCGGCGCGGTGCTTTTAGCCGAATTACTCTGTGCAAAGGGTTATATGGACTGATTTTGTAAGAAACGGAGTGGTCTTTTATGAAAAAACGCATATTCACGGGAGCAGCCACGGCGCTTATTACCCCTATGAAAGCAGACGGCAGCGTAAATTTCGAGCGCCTTGAAACGCTTGTTGAAGAGCAGGTAAAGGGCGGAATCGACGCGCTTGTGATCTGCGGTACTACGGGCGAAAAATCCACGCTTAATTATGATGAACACGTTAAGGTTATTGAAACCGCCGCAAGGGTAAACTCGGGCAGAGTGCCCATTATTGCGGGCACGGGCAGCAACGACACGGTGTATTCGGTAGGGCTTTGCGAGGACGCCGAAAAGGCGGGAGCAGACGCTTTTCTTATGGTAACGCCGTATTACAACAAAACCTCGCAGCGCGGGCTTGTAGCGCACTATAACTACATTGCCGACCGCGTTAATAAGCCTATAATTCTTTATAACGTACCCTCGCGCACGGGGGTTGCAATTAAGCCCGAAACCTACAAGGAGCTTTCAAAGCACCCGAATATAGTAGCCACCAAGGAAGCTAACGGCGATTTATCCTCGGTTGCTAAAACCCGCTATCTCTGCGGGGATGACCTTGATATTTATTCGGGCAACGACGATCAGGCCGTGGCTATGATGTCGCTCGGCGGAATAGGCGTTATTTCGGTGCTTTCAAACTTCCTGCCGGGAGTTATGCACAAAATGTGCGCCGAATACCTTGCGGGGCACACAAAAGCCGCCACAGAAATGCAAATAAAGTATGTGGGGCTTATGAACGCGCTTTTCAGCGACGTTAACCCCATTCCCGTAAAAGAGGCTATGAATATGTTAGGGCTTGAAGCGGGACCCTGCCGTTTGCCGCTTTATCCTATGGAGGAGGGCGCGCGCGCCGTTCTTCGCGAAAAGCTTGCAGAGTGCGGTTGCCTTAAATAAAACTTTATAAATCCGCTGCACCCGATAGGCTTTTACCTATCGGGTGCAATTAAAACAGGGACGTGAAATACATATGATAAAAGCAATATTATGCGGGGCTTCGGGCAGAATGGGCGGCTTTGTGGCAAGCACTGCGGCTGCCGACAGCGATATTTCGATTGTTGCGGGAGTAGATAAAATAAATAACGGCGAAAAATTCCCGATTTTTTCTTCTTTCGGCGATATAAATGTTAAAGCCGATATGATAATCGATTTTTCCCACCCCTCAATGCTTGAGCCTATGCTTGAATACGCAACCGAAAACAACTTGCCCGTTGTTATTGCCACCACGGGATATGACAAAGCGCAAACCGAAAAAATACACGCGGCGGCGAAGAAAATACCTATATTTTTTACATTTAATATGTCGCTCGGCATAAATCTTGTGGCGGCGCTTGCGAAAAAAGCCGCCGCGATACTCGGCGACGGCTTTGATATTGAAATAATAGAAAAACATCATAACCAAAAGCTGGATGCGCCCTCTGGTACTGCAATAATGCTTGCCAACGGCATAAACTCGGTTTTCGGCGATACGCTGAACTACGAATACGACCGCCACTCGGTAAGGCGCAAACGCCCGAAAAACGAAATAGGCATACACTCGGTGCGCGGCGGCACAATAGTCGGCGAGCACGAGGTCATTTTTGCGGGGCACGACGAGGTTATAACCCTCACCCACACCGCGCAGTCTCGCGAGATTTTCGCTGTGGGCGCAGTAAAAGCGGCAAAATTCCTTTACGGAAAACCCGCCGGGCTTTATGATATGGGCAACGTTACAAACATAGAATGAGTTAAAAAACGGGCTGTCGGTTTTTCATGACAGTCCGTTTTTTTAATTTACAATGTGCCTTTACAGCCGGTAACAGGCGCTTGATCCTTTTTATGCTCGCCTATAATTTTTTCCATCCATATCATATCGTACCAGCGCCCGAACTTATAGCCGCATTTATGAAACTCGCCCACCTGCGCAAAGCCGATGTGGCTGTGAAAATCGGCGCTGTTTTTGGTTAGATATTCGTCCTCTTCGGCGGGATACCCGATACAGGCATACATATTAAGAATACCCATTTCTTTAAGCTCTTTTTCCAACTCCGCGTAAAGCGTTTTGCCAATGCCGCATTTGTGGGCGTCTTTATCAAGATAAATCGAAGTTTCGCACGACCAATCGTAAGCCGCCCTGCCCACAAATGCGCCCGCATAGGCATATCCCGCAATAACCCCGTCCTTTACCGCTGCCAAATACGGGTATTTCTGCATGGTTTTTTCCATTCTGCCGCGAAATTCTTCCAAAGTGGGGGTTGTGTACTCAAAGGTTATTGCCGTGTTTTTCACATAATAATCGTATATTTCCAATATCCGCTCGGCATCCCCGAGCATTGCGCTGCGAACCGTGATCATAATATTTACCTCTTAAATCGTAATAACGCCGCTAAAGGGCGGATTTTTATAATTATATGCTTGTTTCAAATCAGCACCCATCAGCACCCATCAGCGCCCCTTGCCCTAAAGGGGAGAGGGCCGCGCGTAAGCGTGGCGAGGGGATTTCTTCAGCACACCAATCAATCATACCGCTCTTCTTTTGTCATACTCTTATGCGATACTTTTGCGGTTGATTTTGTGCTATGCTTCGTTTTTTATATCCCTCCGTCTTTGCCTACGGCAAATCCACCCACTGACGGTGGCGGTCTCCTCTGTCACTTCGTGACATCTCCTCACACTGTGAGGAGTCACCCTTTAGGCAAGGGAGGCTTTTCCCCGTAAATTTAATATAACACTTTTCGTTTGATTTTTCAAGCTATATATATGTGAATAGAACCGATCGGCGTTTTCATTTCCTCGCATTTACCGTGTGCAAAAATTTTTTTCTGATTTGTGTATAATAGGGTAAAACATACTGCCGGCGCTGTTGACCGCCGCGCAGGTGTTTTCACTTCATGGGGAATCTTAAAAAGAACTCCGCAAAGCCCTTTAAATTAAAGGGAACAATGGGGTAAAGGTAATTTCTGCCCGAAAGGGTTTTAACGGAAAGCATACATATTATAATAAACACAAGCCCGCCTATAAACCCCCACAGCCCGCAAATTCCGCTTAAAATAAGCAGCAAAAGGCGCTCCAATTTCATAGCGTAGCCCATTTCAAAGCTCGGCAGCGAAAAGCCGGCTATTGCGGTAAACGCCGTAATGAGTATAGCCTCGCCCGAAAACCACCCTGCCTTTACCGCAAATTCCGAAAGCAAAAGTCCGCCCACCACACCTAAGGAGTTTGAAAGCGCGTCGGGCGTATTAAGACTTGCAAGCCTTAGCCCATCCACCGCAAATTCAAGAATTAAAAGCTGACAGAGCATTGGCACTTCGCCCGCCTTTTCGGGAATAAGCACACCCAGCCAATCGGGCACGGCGGCGGGGTTTTTAACAATCAGCAAATAAAGCGGCGTTATAACCACGTTAAGCAAGGCTACAAGCATACGTATAATTCTTATATAACTTGCCACAACCGGCAGAAAATAGTAGTCGTCGGTCTCGCGGAAAAAGTCCGAAAAGGATATGGGAATTATCATAACCGCGGGGGAATTATCGGCTATAAGCGCAATTCTGCCGTCTAACACGCAGGCGGACGCATAATCGGGGCGTTCGGTAAATTTAAACTTGGGAAACGGGTTGAAAAAAGCATTTTTTTGCAGGCTTTCCGCCAGTGCCTCCTGCGTCATTGAAATTCCGCCCGCCTGTATTTCCCGAAGTCTCTGCCGCAAAATTTCAAGCACGCGCTTATCCGCCTTGCCGTCAATATAGGCTATGGAAATATCAAGCTTTGTTTCCCTGCCTATCTGCATATATTCCATACGCAGGCGGCTGTCGCGTATTCTGCGGCGGAGCATTGCCGTGTTCATAACAAGGGTTTCCACAAAGCCGTCGCGCGGGCCGCGGAGCGACCTGTCCTTTTGCGGCTCTTCCACCCCGCGCATGGGGTAGGTGCGTGTATCTACCAAAAGCGCGCCGCGTATGCCCTCGATTATAAGCACCGAAGGGCCTGAAAGCACCGCGGTTACAACCTCGCGCGCGGTATATGCCGCGTCGGTTTCAACATAGGGCAGCTTATTTTCGGCAAAGCGGCTCATATCGTCAATTCCCGCTATTTCTTCCGGTGTTTGCTTGTATAAAAATTCAAGTATCTTTTCGTAAACCTCGTCCTTTATAAATCCGTCTATAAAGTAGAGCACTGCCCGCCGCCCCCCTATTTTAAGCGGACGTTTTATAATATCAAAGCTTTTATCGGGCTTTAGCTCGCCGTCAATTTCCGCGATCCATTCGTCGTAATTCTGCAAAAAAATCACCCTTCCGTCGGTTTATTTTTCCCGACAGAGGGGTGAAATATGTACATTAGATGGTAGATATTAGATGTTAGATTAAATACTCTTTAGGCTTCCCTGTGCAAGGGGAGCTGTTGAGCGTGAGCGAAACTGAGGGGTTGTTACATTTTAAAAGTATCCCCGCTGTTGCTGTGCGGCTTGAGAATGATTTTAGTTCCTGTAATTGTTTTTAACCTTAAGCCTTGCCATAGCCCGCGCCAAGGATATTTCGTTATGGCGGTGCTCTTTGATATTTTCGGCAAGGTGCAATCTGTCAAGCGCGCGTATGCGCGATTCCTCGGCGCGCGCGCCGTCAATTTCATCGGGCCACTGGCAGCACTGCGAGAATATTACCACCTCGTCGCGCCTTACCTCCATAAAGCCCTCGGAAATAAAGGCGCTTTTCCATTCGCCGTTTACCTTTATCTGTATTTCCCCTATTTCAAGGGCGGAAACCATTGTTTGGTGTCCCTTTAAAATTCCTAACTTTCCGCTTTCGGTCTCGCAGATAATCTGCTCCGCCTCGCCCTTGAAAAACTGCTTTTCGGGGGTTATTATTTCAAGTAAAAATCCGTCCATAATACAACTACAACCTTAAAGCGTTTTCGCTTTTTCCTTTGCTTCTTCAATATTGCCCACCATAAAGAAAGCAAGCTCGGGCAGGTCGTCCACCTCGCCGTCGACTATCTGACGGAAGCCCTCAATCGTCTCGTCAAGCGGCACAAAGCGCCCTTCTGCGCCCGTATACGCCTTTGCAACGCTCATAGGCTGCGATAAAAAGTTTTGAATCTTTCTTGCACGGTAAACGGTGAGCCTATCCTCGGCGGAAAGCTCTTCCATACCCAAAATAGCGATTATATCCTTTAAATCGTCATATCTTTGCAGGCACTCCTGAACCCTGCGGGCTACGCTGTAGTGCTTTTCGCCCACCGTTTCGGGCTCAAGCGCGCGGCTTGTTGACTCAAGCGGGTCAACCGCGGGGTAAATGCCCTGCTCAGCAATGCTTCTTGATAAAACCGTGGTAGCGTCAAGGTGGGTAAATATTGTGGCGGGCGCGGGGTCGGTAAGGTCGTCCGCTGGGACGTAAACCGCCTGAACAGAGGTAATAGACCCCTTATCGGTCGAGGCTATGCGCTCTTCCACCTCGCCTAACTCCTGCGCTAACGTAGGCTGATAACCGACCGCGCTCGGCAGTCTGCCGAGCAGGGCGCTTACCTCGTTACCCGCCTGAACAAAACGGTAGATATTATCAATAAACAAAAGCACGTCCTGGTTTTTTTCGTCCCTTAAATATTCCGCCATTGTAAGCCCGGTCATAGCAACCCTCATACGGCTGCCCGAGGGCTCGTTCATTTGCCCGAAGGCAAGTATTGATTTCTCAATAACGCCGCTGTTTTCCATATCGTGAATAAGCTCGTTACCCTCGCGGCTGCGCTCGCCAACGCCCGTAAACACTGAGTAACCACCGTGGTTTACGGCGATATTGTGAATCATTTCCATTATAAGCACGGTTTTACCCACGCCCGCGCCGCCGAAAAGACCTATTTTTCCGCCCTTGGCGTAGGGCACTAAAAGGTCTATTACCTTAATTCCCGTTTCAAGCAGCTCGGTTGCGGGCTTTTGCTTGTTAAGCGGGGGAGCGCTGCGGTGTATGGGCAGGTATTTTTCCGCCTTTATTTCGCCCTTTTCGTCAATTGGTCTGCCGAGAACGTCCACCACGCGGCCTATAACCTCTTTGCCTACGGGCACTTCAATACCCTTGCCGTCGGATGTTACTTTAAGGTTGCAGCGCAAGCCCTCGGTTGCTTCAAGCGCTATTGCGCGCGCAACGCCGCCGCCCAAATGCGCGGCTATTTCGGCGTGCTTTGCGTATTCCTCAACGGTAACAAGCGCGTTTATCGGCGGTATTTGCCCGTTATCAAAGCGAATATCTATAACAGGGCCCGATATTTTAATTATTTTACCCGTGTATTCCATTAAGCGTCACCTATACTCCGTTATTCTGTACCTGTGTTGCCGCCGCTATTTCGGTTATCTCGTTGGTAATAACCAGCTGGCGCACGGCGTTTATTTGTTCGGTAAGCTTTGCAATCATTTTATCGGCATTTTTGGTTGCGTTTTGCATTGCCGTCATTCTTGCGGCGTTTTCGCTCGCCGCCGCCTGCATCATAATATCGTACATCATACCTATTACATACTGCGGCACCATTCGGTCGAAAACCGTTTGCAAATCCGGCTCGTAAATTACCTCGGCGGTGTATTTGTTTTCGTATTCAACATCGTCAAAATCGCGCCGTAAAAGCGGTAAAACGCGCTTGCAAACGGGCTTTTGCACCGCAGAATTTACATATTCGGTATAAACTATATAAACCTCGCTTACCATGCAGTCGTCATAAAGCTCAACTATTCTTTCTCCCAAATCCCGCGCCGAGTAAAGCGAGGGGCGCTGAGAAGCGCCGTACCAGCTCTCATCGGGCTTTATCCCTCGGGATAGAAACATTTCCGTGCCCTTAAGCCCCAAGGAATAAACCACAGTTTCCTTATACTCCCGCATTTTTTGCAGCGCCAAGGAGACTACCGCGGAATTGTAGCCGCCGCAAAGCCCCTTATCCGAGGTAATTACAAAGAACAGAGCCTTGCCGCCCTCGGTAAGCTCAATAAACGGGTCGCTTAAAGAGTTATGCTTTGTTTTGGATACAATATCCTTCATAGTGGCGCGCAGCTTGCGCATATATGTGAGGTTGTAGTCAATATTCTGCATCGATTTCCTGATACGCGAGGTGGAAAGCAGATACATTGCGTTTGAAATCTGCCTTGTCTGCGTAACGGCGTGAAGATGCTGCTTTAATTCACTGATGTTTTCCATATGCAGAATTTTCCTTAAAATTAGTAAGCGCCGTTTTCATACGCTCGGCGTTTTCATCACTCAAAGCGCCGCTTGCGTTTACCGTATCGCGCACGGCAGAAAGGTTTTTGCTAAGGTTGCTTAGCATATCCTTTGCATATGCCTTCAATTCCGCTTCGGGCACGCCCGCAAAAATATCACTGCGGTAAGCAAATAGCAGCGCCACCTGCTCAAACAGGGTGTACGGGCGGCTTTTCGGCTGCTTTAAAAGCTCGGTAAGGGTTCTGCCGCGGTCAAGCAGCTTTCTTGTAGATTCGTCAACATCACTGCCGAAACGCGTAAATACCGCCATTTCGCGGTATTGCGAAAGGTCAATACGCAAAGAGCCCGAAACCTTTTGCATAGCTTTACTTTGCGCCGCTCTGCCCACACGCGAAACCGAAAGACCGGTATTTACAGCCGGGCGCACGCCGCTGTGGAAAAGCTCTGTTTCAAGGTATATCTGACCGTCGGTTATGGAAATAACGTTGGTCGGGATATATGCGGATATATTTCCGCCCATTGTCTCAATTATCGGCATTGCGGTAATGCTGCCGCCGCCGAGCTCTTCCGATAAGCAGGCGCTGCGCTCAAGCAAACGGCTGTGCAGGTAGAAAACATCGCCCGGGTATGCTTCACGTCCGGGTGGTCTGTGTAAAAGCAGCGACATGGTACGGTAAGCCACGGCGTGCTTTGATAAATCATCGTATATTACAAGCACGTCTTTTCCCGTTTTCATAAAGCCCTCTGCCACGGCGCAGGCGGCGTAGGGCGCTAAATACTGCATTGCGGGACTGTCCGACGCGGTGGCGGCAACCACCACGCTGTATTTCATAGCCCCCGTGTTTTTAAGCGTTTCCATTATCTGCGATATGTTGGAGGCCTTTTGACCTATCGCGCAGTAAATACACAAAACGTCGCTGTTTTTCTGGTTTATGACCGTATCAATCGCTATTGAGGTTTTACCCGTCTGGCGGTCGCCTATAATAAGCTCGCGCTGACCCCTGCCTATCGGTATCATACTGTCAATAGCAAGTATTCCCGTTTCAAGGGGTTTATCCACCGGGCGGCGCTGCATAATTGTAGGCGCTGTTCTCTCGCAGGGCAGGTATTCCTTGGTTACAAGCGGCTCGCCGTCAAGCGGTCTGCCTATAGGGTCTATAACCCTGCCTATAAGCGATTGCCCCACAGGCACTTCAGCCACAACGCCCGTGCCCTTAACGGTGCTGCCAACGCTTACGGAATCGGAATTATCCATAAGCACTGCGCCTACGCCGTCCTCTTCAAGGTCAAGCGCCATACCGTAAACTCCGCCCTCAAATTCGAGCAGCTCGCCGTAAAGGCGGTCGGGCAAGCCCTTTACCCTTACAACGCCGTCGCCCACGCTTGAAACCTTACCGCAGCGGTAGACTATCGGCGCGGTGTGAAAATCGGCTATTCTTTTTTTAAGAACGCTGCCTATATCTTCGTTTTTAATTTCCGGCACAGTTTTTCCCGCCTTTATCCGTCAATTTTTTTCTGCATTTCTTTAAGCTGCGAGGAAATGCTCAAATCGTAAATTTCACCGTCCGCGTCGGCGATAAAGCCGCCGATAATTCCGTTATCGGTCACTCTTTCAAAGCTTATATCCTCACCCAATTTCTCGCGGAAACCGCGGCATATGCGGGCATAGGTTGCTTCCGACATATTATCCGCGGCGGTTATAACTACCGTTTTCATACTTTTTCTTCCTTTTCCCCGTATTTCGAGAAAAACTCATCGGCAATCGCCATATTATCGGCGTCGGTAACCTCGCGCGAAAGAATTTTCTTTGAAATATCAAAGGCTATATCGGTAACGTCCGCTTTAAGTCCCGACATACGCTCGTTATACTCGCGCTCGGCGTCCTTTCTTGCCTTTTCGGTAATGTCCGCCGCCTTTTTATCGGCGTCAGCCGTAATTTCGGCGGCTCTTTTCTGCGCAGAAAGCTCCGCCTCGCCAATAATTTTATTGCTTTCCTGCCGGCTTTCCTTTAAAGCGTCCTCATACTGCGCCTTTAAAGCGTACGCCTCGGCGTTTTTGTCCTCTGCGTTTTTAAGGCTTTCGTCTATTCTCGCCTTGCGCGCGTCAAGAAATTTTTTAACCGGCTTGTATGCAAGCGATTTAACAATGACAAACAGAACGATTATATTGATTATATTTATTATCAGATCCCTTATGGCATCTGATATTTGCAAACCGAACATGATGATTCTCCGTTCAAATTATACTTTTGCAGCCAAAATAAGCGCTACAACGAACGCATAAATTGCCGTTGATTCCGCCAGCGCGCAGCCTAAAAGCAGTATCGCGTTTATTTTACCCGAAGCCTCGGGCTGACGAGCCACCGACTCAACCGCCTTGCCTGTTGCAATGCCCATACCGAGACCTGCGCCCACCGCCGTTAAAATTGCCAAACCTGCACCAATTGCTACCATTTTTAAATTCCTCCTGTTACTCAATTGCCTCGTTTATAAACGTAAGCGAAAGTATTATGAAAATATATGTTTGTATAAGCGGGTGGAAAAGGTTGAAATAAAGCCCCGCCACCGCCGGGATACCCGACGCATAGCCGCCTAAAACCGACTTTAAAAGGTCCATTACTATCATTCCGCCGAGCATATTGCCGAAAAGTCGGCAGGCAAGCGAAATAGGAACAGCAACGTCGCTCAATATCTTCATTGGCAGTATTACGGGCGTAGGGCTTGAAAGATATTTTATTCTTCCGCCGAAGCCCTTTTTCTTTACACCGTAGAAGTTAATAAGCGCAAAGGTTATAAGACCCATTGAAAGGGTTATTAAAAGGTCTGATGTGGGCGGTCGGCAGCCGAAAAGCTCCGATGCCGCCGAAAAGACCATAAACACCGCAAGCGAGAACATATAGGGCGCTAATTTCTCTGAATAATCGCCCACTGCGCCTTTGGTGAAGTTTTCCATTGCCTCAACCGCAAGCTCCATTACATTCTGAAAGGCGTTTTTCGGTCTGTCCTTATCAAAGCGTGGGAACAGTATAAACCTGAAAATAAGGCAGAAAACAAGCACTAAAAGCATTATTATCCAGGTAAGTACCGTAGTTTGCGCAAATGAAACGCCGAAAAGCGTTACCCGCTCGCTGAACATTTCAAATTCCACGTTCATGCCCGCTTTGCCGCTTGAAACCGACGTTACCGCCGTGCCTATAAAGAACCACGCGGCTATAACGGCAAGCGCCAAAAGCAGAACCGAGCGTTTTTTAAGCGCCTTTGTTTCCCCGTGGTGCTTAATGTAGGAATGAACGGCGCAGTAGCCTATAAATCCCAGTAAAAAAAGCACGGCGGAAAACGCAAATTCAGTTATTGTTATTGCTTTCGTTTTTATCATCCCCCGATTTTACCCTTTGGGTACGCACAGTGTAATATATAAACCAACCGACTACTGCAAGCGGCAAACCCGCCGCATAGCCGATAAGGCAGGCGTAAAGTGACTTCGGAAATACAAACACAAGCAGGGCTGTTGCCGCACCGTAAAGCAAAAGCTTTATGAGCACAAGGGTAACCGCTTTGGTGTAATTACCCGAAGTGAAAGAGGAAAGCGCGCTTTTCAGCATCAGCGCTTCCGCTATTCCGAATACAAACGCAATCAAACCGCCGACCGTAAAGCATACCCCCTCGCAATTATTGTACTATTTTATTACTTATATCCAATAATGTCAAGTCTATTTTTACACAAATATCAACTCAAGCTTTTGAATTATCTGTTATTTTTTTCACAACATTATAAATTGCCGAATTTTCGGGATATAATAATGAAAAAAGGAGGGTTAAAATATGCAAAACGGAACAATGACATTTATGAAGGGTCTCGGTGCCGGAATGGTAGCCGGCGCTGCGGCGCTCGCCGTGGGTAAGGTAATGCTTAACGATAATAAAAACATTACCAAGGGCTCGGCAAAGCTTGTAAAAGCCGTGGGCGATTTTGTTGACGGCGTTCAGACAATGTTTCATTAAATTTAATAGGTGCGGCGGCACTGTCGCCGCATTTATTTACATATCCCTTTCCGGAACAAACATCATACAAAAGCTTATAAAAAGCAGCGCGCAGCAAAGCCAAATTGCCTTATATCCCGCCGCGCCCACCAAAAAGGAAAGCACGGGAACGAGATATTTTAAAACCGTTTGCCACTCGCGCCCGTAAAACGCCGTGCTTAAAAAATACAGGCTGCGCTACCCGGGCATACATATAAGAATAAGCAACCATTCCACCCCGCAGGCAATAGCCGCTTTGAAAGACGGAACGGCGGATATTGCGGTCGTGACCACCCCGACCGTCCGCTCCGCGTCCTTAACCGAAAGTGTCATACGCCCCATAAACGAGGTTGCGGTGTGCTCGCCGTATTTTTCAAGCCTTGCAAACAGGCAGGTATCCCTTTCGGAGCTGACGAATTTCCCGCTTATCTCCCTCGGGGAGGATACAAAATCCTTTGAGTTTTACTCGGGGTTCTTTTCCGCCCACGGGCTTGCGTACCGCCCCGATATTGAGGCGTTCACCGCCGACCAGATATTACCCATGGTGGCGGCGGATCTCGGGGTGGGGTTTGTACCCGAGGAATTTTTGCAAAATGAGGACGTAAATATAATTGATTTAAAGGAAAAAATACCCGAGCGGAATATCATTTTAATAAAGCGCAAGGAGCAGCCCTTAAGCGTCGCCGCAAAGGAGCTTGAACGGCTGATTGAGGAACAAAAGCTCTAATCGGCGGCGAACATCAGGCGAAACAGCGCCCTTGCCGCAGGTTCGGCATTATTACCACCGCAACGAATTATATAATAAAAATTTTCACCTGTAAAGAGATAGTGATATGCCGAGCCGTGCTCGGCGTGATATTTTTGCCTGCCACAAAAGTGATATTGTTCGCTTTGCTCACAGTGATATTATATTCGCGCGAACACTCGCGAAGCGAATACCACTCGGCAAAAAGCCGAATATCACTGCGCAGCAATACCGCTCGCCGTAAGGCGAATATAACTGAAAAAAGCAATTGCTCTTCGCAATTGCTTTTTTCATGTGACTGTGCGACGAAATAGCACAATGCGTTTAAGCCTTAAAACACAGCCCTTTCTTCCTAAATTATAATCCTATTCATAATTTGTATTAAAGAGACGAAATAGCACAATACTAACTGTCTTGACGTTTATTACCGCTATGTGGATTAGCCTTGTTTACGCAAACCTTTAATTTCATTCAACCATTATGTTAAAGTCATACCTGTTCCGTCACAAAATAAGATATTTCAAAATGTTAGGCTTCCATACTGGTTAATTCACAAGGCATATCAACATCTTTAAGCATTTCGTTAGTCGAATATTATTTTGGCTTTTTATAAATAATTCATTTATATAGCCCTTGTATCTTCCATGGTATAAGAACCCACACTCCGTTGTCTTTCCAAGGATATCCCACGCTACCATCTTCTTGTTGGTACGAACAGCCAAATTCAAGATGTTCAGTATGAATAACATTATTGCTTTCCCATTTTACTAAAACAACTATTTTAATTAACGCAAGGGCGCGTTCTTCTATTTCTTCTAATTCATAAGAAATCAAATTTTTACTCTCAAAAAGCTTTCTACATTCGCCTGCCCGTTTTTTGTCAGAAGATTCATATGAGAAAACATTTTTAAGCCAAACAGACAATGAACCATAATTACGAGTACTCCAAGCATTAAATGCACCAATTAACGGTGACAGGTACGGGAAATCTCTACATTCCTCAATTGTTGGTGTTGCGGAAATAGTTTCTCCGATTTTAATATCTCTCTTGACCCATTTTTGTATTTCTTGCCTATCGATAGAATTTTGCCTTATCTTTTTCAATGATTCCGAAATAGGCGGAGGATTACACTCTTTTTCGAATTTTTGCTTTCGAAAATCTTCACTGTCTTTCATATTCATCCAATCGGCCAAAGCAAACATTAAAGATATACATTTACAAGATACATACTTGTTAGCATAATTTAGATCCCGCCCATGTAAAATACCATTGCGGTAAGGCAATCGAATTTCATCATTATTTGTTTTGTTTCTGCCTTTATTGAATATATTTTTTAATTTTGTCAAGCTATCACTACAGCCCACTAAACAATCCCAAGCAGAAACATCAGTTCCTTCTGCAAAGAAACCTTTGCTTTTTGTGTAATCATTAACTGAACCATCAATAATGATTAGAAACAGAGGGACACTTGCATGATAGCGTTCGGCAAAATGATCATCAAATGCACATTTGATTAATTCATATCGTTCCCTAAAGGGTTTTGCTTTGTTTTTCAACCAATGTATTATATCTTTTACATCAGTTTGATAGTATTGAATTAGTACCTGTTCTCCAGCATCAAGCCCGTCCACTTCATATGCTTTAACTGCGTTCTCCATAAGATGCATATTCATAGAATCATATGCACACCAACCTGCATCAGAAAAGTATTTATTAAAAGATTCAATCAAATGAATCATATTAGCCAAATTCACTTCTAACTCCTTTATCTGTTGACGCTTTTCCTTGGGCAAAAATACAGATAACCATTTAAACGCTTTTATGTCATCTTGCAGTTTATTAATGCTGTGTAAATTATTGTCTAGCATTCTATCATTCCCCTTTCAAGAAAACTTAAAATGTGATTGATTACCGAAATTCATAATGTCATATAATAGTATTAATTTTATTTTTACTATACTTCTTCAGCATTAGGAAAAGTTTTCTTGAAGTACTCTACTTCGTCTGAAGTCAACATTTTTACAGACACTAATCTGGACATTGCCCTTGAGCAAGCAACATATATTAACTTTTTAGAATTAATGATTCTATTAGCATTCTCATCACTTTCGGGCAGATACAAAGAGGAAAAATTATATTCATTCCAAAAAAACTCTTCCATTACAACAATAACATTTTGAATGCTTGAGCCCTTGGTTTTGTGCATAGTAATATATTCAGTTTCTTCAGCTAAGTACTTAGAATAATTCAAAGCTTCAACGAATTTCAAATCGGCTGATAATAACTCGTTTATAAAGCGTTCTTTTTTGTATATAGCTTCCCAATCATCAAAGATATCTTGTGAAGAAATATCTATCATATCCTTGATTTTGTTAAAAGTATTATTTCCATCCATATACAACTTCCTAAATTTTTGATAAAACTCATCATCACTGTACTGTTCCACAAAAGCTCTTTCGCGTTCTATTTTATTAACACAACTATCGGATAACTTTATGAGCTTTTTTTCTGCTGCCAATTCAATTGCTTTCCACATCGACAGACTGTTGTTAGATACAATACTCGCCATAATATCGTTAATCGTTTTCTTATCGGAAAGACTTCGAATGATATATCCGTTTAATCGTATTGATTTTATAAGAGAATTATAATCGCCACGCAAATAAGCATTACAAATATCACAGAATTCTAACACTTGAATAGAAGATAAATATTTTTCCATATGGTCGCCTACATCGTAGTATCTATCATCGAAAACCTTATATAGACTTTTAAAGTGATTTCTTTCTGCAATAGCTTTGTTTGTTAACATTAATATTTTAGCTGTCGGACAATATTCTTTTGCCTTGCTTATTAGTGCATCGATTTTTGATTGATATATCGCTTTTTCTTCTTCAGAACTATGAGGGTTAGGCTTTTGTTCGCATGTTGAATATAAAACTTTAGCAAATCCATGTCGAGATTCCTCAGATTCGATTTCACCTTTTGTATTAGTTTTAAATGCAACTTCCTGTTCTAAGCCATCCAATCGTAAATGGTTGACAAAACTAATAATTTCATAAGCACAACGATAGTTATCAGGTTTGGGGATTGAAATTAAAGAATTGCCTACATACTCATCCACGTTGCCAACACCATCACTATAAATGGACTGCATACTATCCCCAAACAAACAAAGTGTCAATTTACTATTCTGCGATACATGTATTAAATCACAAACAATCTCGGCGTTAGTGTCTTGATATTCGTCAATAAATATATAATCATAGCGATCAGCAATCATTTTTGACAACAATGGGTATTTATTTATTAATAAATGAAATATCTTTAGCAACCCATCATGACCATATGTTAGATCTTTTAAACTATCGAATTTGGTATCATTATAGCCTATTGCAGAATAATCTTTTGAAGATATTTTTTCGTCAATTTTTTTATTGATTGTTTTGATGCCATCATTAAGTATTTTATTAAATGATTTTGGATCCTTATCATAATCTCTTTTTCCTGTTACTTTAGGTGCTGATTCACAAGTCATTTGGTAATGTTTGTCTGCATATTTTTCATACGATTTCTTGTAACGCTCATGCTCATTCTTCTTGTATTCTTTGTCGGAAATATTCTCATTTTTTTCAGAAGCAACGAATTCCGGGATTACAAACAGCTCTCCAATAACAGTATGTATATTCTTCTTATAGTCTTTAATTAAGCTATTGAGAAATGAATGAATTGTTGACACAGGAAATGTATTTCCCGTTCTGCTTTGTATTTCATTTACAGCAACATTGGTATGGGTAATACACATTACTTTAGCCTTAGGATTTGTTTGATTAATATATATTAATAGTTCTTTTAGAGATTCAGTTTTACCGCTACCTGCACCACCCTGAAGTACAAAACTTGTTTTATCATCAATACATTTTTTGCACTGATCCATAGCGGTTATTGTTGTCTCTGAAGCCATTCTAATCCCTCCTGTATATATTTTGGGGTTGTCCATTCAACATTTTCAGTATAAGCAGTGTAAAGCAAAGATGATGCAAAATCAGACTTTTTATCGATTATCTCTTGAGTTAAATTGTATATATCATCATTAACATTAATCTTACCCTTATTTCCCAACCCTAACAACTGTTTTTGTTGTTTTTTTATCTCCGTTAAGTTCACATTTATAAATGCATCCTCAAAGCTTCTTGGATAATATCCGTTTTCCTCGCACTGATAACTCACATTTACAAAATCACTTATACATTTTTGGGCGTGATTTTTAACATTTTCAAGCCAGGCATCATGCACTGAACAACCATATACAAATTCCGGAGCTGCATAATAATATTTAATTGTTGCATTTGATGTGTTGCAACAATTGGTATCTAAAACAGAACAGGCATGATAGGTTGTTTTCTCATCACCAACTTTACGACAAACAGTATCTATGTCAGTAATAATAAGTGTTGGGATTTGAAGAAATTCAATAAAATGTCTAAAAGCTTTGGCGTTAGCTCCAGCTTGTATTACAGTAATATTTTGAGCAGATAACGGTATGTAATTTGATTTATATTCCGTATCCTCCTCTTTCTTTTTTGTTTCTTCCAACTTTCTTTTTGCGTCATATTGGTTAGTAAAATAATCTATCAGTATACTTTCTGATATTCCCTCTATAAAAATCGCTTTGTCGGCGAAAAACAATTCAGAAGACTGCACACTCAAATATTGTGTCAAAAAATAAAACTCTTTTCTCTCTCCACTATATTTCTTTCTTAATTCATTATAGAAATTTTTAATCTCTATGTTATTACCGTTTTTGCCATTTTTTAAAGACATATATCTAATGTTTTCAAAAGGATGATTTGAAACGATATGCGGGGAGTGTGTAGAAATGATAGTTTGCATATTGGGAACTTCTTTTAATATATCTTCTATCTTTTGAGCAAAAATATATTGAATTTGAGGATGGGTATGCGCTTCAGGCTCTTCGATTAGCAATAACTTTATATCTTTGTTGTTTGACTTGAAAGCCTCTTTCTTTATTTCTATACTCAAAAGCAAAAACAAGATATTCATATGACCCAAGCCGTTAAGATGTTCGGGCAATCGTTGAGTTAAATCTCCATATACAACTTCGGAAGAATCCTTTACAATTTCTTTTGCTTTCAAATTAGAAACAACTCTAAGATTACCCATACTCAAAAATTCTTTAGCATTTGCAAGAAATTTATTAAAGAATGTTTCATAACTTTCACCTAATTCATCATCCATTTTGGATATTAGATCATTTATACTTTCAAATTTATCTGGAGCATTGATATTTGCGTGATTAAAATAATCGGTTGTGAGTTTAGAAAGAACCTTTGCGCCGTTTTTTTCTTCAGAACTTGCAACACTACGCTTCGCATGAATAATTTCAAAATCAATTAACTTTTCAACATCCTTTAATTCCTTTTCAATGAGTTTATATCTGTTCTCTGTTTTTAAATCGTCTATGGAATTAAAGGTATAAACCTTTCTCTCTAAACAATCCTTGATATGATTAGTTACATATTTATCTAAAGGCATCTTACCTCTAGTTTTAATGCCTTCAAGCATCTTATCTTTTTTGATCGAACACTCAAACAACAAATTCACTGTTTTACATTGTGGATCAAGATCAAGTATAAACTCCGACAAGTGACACAAATTGTCTTTCTCATCATATTCGACAGTCATTATCAATTGAATTGACAACTCATTCACATCAGTTGTTTCATCAAATACAAAAAGCCTTTTCCTTAAATTGAGAGAAAAATCATTAAAATTGAAATCTCCCGTCTTCAAGAATTTTTCTATCAATACCATAAACGAAGTTTTACCTGTGTTATTTCTACCCAACAACAAACAAAGTTCTCTATCAAAATCCAGCGTTGAATCTTGTAAAATTCTAAAATTTCGAACAGATATTTTGGTTATACGCATACTATTACTCCCCTAAAGTTATTATAATTAAAATCCTGCAAATTGCGACATTTCTGCTATGTCGTGAATTAACTTTTCAAATTCCTCTTTACTCCAAAACCTTGGATGTAGATGACCATGTAACACCTTATTACGCCCGTTTTCTTCATGCGGATCTTCATAATCATATTTAAAATACTTCTTTGCTTTTTCAAGAAGTTTAATATAATTCGGTTTTTCAGTGTTTTCTGCTATTGCAAGGTTAATCAATTTTAAGCCTACTTTTAAATTGTTTTTCTTTCCTTCCCTATCCAACAATGGGACACCATACTCAGATGTTGTAGAACGTATTAATTCCTCAAAATATGTATAGGCAAAAGGTGTCAATACCGAATAGGAATCTGGAAACTTAACATAAATGTCTTTGACTATAATCCAATCTGGTCCCCAATTCCACATATGTGCATGATTATATATTTCATCAAAATCTTTTAAGACGGACATGTCATCACTTCCTTTTTCTATATTATACCATATTTCGACTTGTAGTACTACATATTTTAGCAAAGTAAAAACATTACAAAAATCAGACAGCAATTTTAAATTACCTATCAAAATCCCACAACCGCATTATTACTGGGTTTATTAAAATTCAAAAAGGGAAAAGGTGATTTTAAAGGAGCGTGTGCTGCAAAAAAACATTGTATAATAAAAGCGGGTATGTGATTTACCTCTAAAACAAAACCTAGGGGGACACATTATGAAAAAGATTTATTCCCAAGAATTTAAAGAGCAAATCGTACAAGAACATTTTGCCGGTAATACTATTACCAAATTGGCTAAGGAACACTCTCTATCTCGCAGCACAATATATTCTTGGATCAAGCAATATGGTAAAGCAATAAAAAGAACAAAACCAATTAATATGAGAGAATATAACGACTTGCAACAAAAATGTGAGCAATTAGAGAAGATGGTTGAAATTTTACAACAAGCACCCTGTACGGTGACCGCACCATTATCCGAACGCTACGCATTGATTCAAGACCTTTCAGATAAATACAGCGTAAGTCTTCTTTGTAAAACAATGAAAGTTGCGAAAGGCAGTTATTATAATCATATTTTTCGTAACAAAAATGAAAACACAAAATTTGAAGAAAAGAAACGCGAGCTCACACCCATCATAGAAAAGATCTTTAACGATAGCAAGCAAATATACGGAGCTAGTAAAATACATGCAATTCTTAAAGACCGTGGCTATGTTGTCGGACAAAATACAATTGCAGATATAATGCACGAAAACGGTTGGTTCTGCATTGGACACGGTGCAAAAAAGCTTTATTATATGAACCTTGAACGAAAAGAAAATTTGTTAAAGCAGCAATTTACAGTAACACGGCCAAACGAAGTGTGGGTTAGCGATGTTACATACTTTAAGTACAATAACACTGTGTTTTATATCTGTGTGATACTCGACCTATTTGCCCGAAAAGTGATATCCCATAGGATTTCTCTCAATAATAGTACCCAACTTACAAAGAACACATTTATAACAGCGTATAACGAGAGGCAACCGCAAGATTTAATTTTTCATAGCGATCAAGGTTGTAATTATACTTCTGCAACATTCAGAATATGCCTTAAGGACTTAAATGTTAAACAGTCATTTTCTAATCCAGGAAATCCTTTTAACAATTCCGTAATGGAATCATTCTTTAAAAGCATGAAAACAGAAAAACTCTATCGTACCGATTTCAGATCTGAAAGAGAATTCAGAATAGCAGTAAAAGAGTATATAGAATTCTATAATGAAAAGCGACCGCATTCCGTACTCCGTTATCGAACACCTAATAAGTTCGAAGAGGATTACATCAGGAAGCAAGCCGCTTTACAGAATATCTAATTGTACACGAATGGTTCGTTTGAAAATTATTTTGAAGATTCATCTCGTATTTTAGACAGTTTTTTAGAAAGTGTACGATTAAATAAAATTCAACAAAACCAGAGAGTCCCTGATTTTGTGTAAACTTCTCATTCGGTTTACATAAACCTTTTGTAACATTATATCAAAATCCGTATTCCTGTAAAGGCTAAAATGTATGATAAAATCAGCCTTGACAGAAATACGGATTTTTGATTTCAGAGCAATTACAAAGGTTTACATAATTCTGTGCTTAAAACCTTTTACACAAATTATGAAACAGACCCAACAAAACCTTATAACTATAAGCCTTATAAAAGAAAATCAACCCTTTATCGAACACAAATGGTTCAGATATGAGGGTTGATTAGTATGGAGGCACCACCCGGAATCGGACCGGGGAATGGAGGTTTTGCAGACCTCTGCCTTACCGCTTGGCTATGGTGCCGTATTAAATTTTTAAAAAATAGGGACGCTTAAAGCCTTTTAAGCGTCCCGTGGAGCGGATTACGAGGCTCGAACTCGCTACCTCCACCTTGGCAAGGTGGCGCTCTACCAGATGAGCTAAATCCGCATAACCCGTGGTGCCTCCGGTCGGAATCGAACCAACGACACGGGGATTTTCAGTCCCCTGCTCTACCGACTGAGCTACAGAGGCGAATGGGCAATGGCGACCTGGATGGGGCTCGAACCCACGACCTCTAGCGTGACAGGCTAGCGTTCTAACCAACTGAACTACCAGGCCACAATGGTGGGAACAACAGGGCTCGAACCTGTGACCCTCTGCTTGTAAGGCAGATGCTCTCCCAGCTGAGCTATGCTCCCG
>CAKSQS010000017.1 GCA_934486705.1 uncultured Eubacteriales bacterium | reverse complement strand
GTACACCAGCGCGTCCTTATCTACATATATGCTTTCGTGGCTTTTAAGCTCTATGCGCTGCGGGAAGTGTATTCCCGCGCCGAACCAATAGGTCACATCCTCTTTTTTCGGCGGCGCTATGGGTTTACTGTTGAAAATATACAGGCAGCGGTGGTAGCTGTCGCATTCGAGCACATACTGCCCGTTTTCCGCAATTTTAAAGGAAACTTTTCCGTTTTCGTTTTTACAATCCACTCCTTTTGAATAGGGCTTTACAAACGCTTTTTTGTAGTCATAGTTTACCGCGACTTCGATATTCAGCTCTTCATCGCTTACTATATTTACAAACGACGCGCCCTCGCTCTGCTCGAAAGGTCTTTGAAAGCCGGGCCATATCCTGTTGAACGGATATTTTGAAATTCGGCAGGTATATACGGGTATTTCTTTCCCGTTTACATATACCCTGTAATCCGCCGACAGCGGCTCTTTAAACTTATATACGGATTTTGTGTAGTTATGCCGAAACTCTGAATATGAGAACATAATTATTTACCACCTAAATTTCAGCTGAAATCGCATATTATCTTAATATTTTCGGGTGCTGTCCAATTGACCTGCATATCGCCGTTTTCGTCTTGCTCGCAGCTTACCGTTATTAAGCCGTGCGGCGTGGGAAATGTGCCTTTTGCCCAGTTAAGACCGCCTAAATTCGGCTTAATTTCCACCGTTTCGCACCCCGGGGAAAGTATGTGTATTCCCAATACCTCATCTGCCAAAAACGCTGCCGGCGCAGACGACCACCCGTGGCACAGGCTGTGTCGAAAGCCCTTATAGCAAAACGCGCCGTTATCCCCGTGAATATCGCTTTCGCCGCTTGCGGGTATTCTGTCTATCGGGGCGGCGTTTTCAGCCCACCTTATATCAAAGTCTTCCCAAAATGTGGTAGCCCCAGAGTCAAGCATTGCGCCGTAATATTCTTTAAGCGTGCGCAGTGCTGCCTGCATATCCTTTTTTGCCGCTGCTTTTAAAAGATAGTAGCTCATAAAGGTTGAAAAGCCCGCCGCGCCGCCTTTCAGTATTTCGTCGGCAGCTTTTTTCTCATCGCAGCAGCCCGCTAAGGAAATAATAGCCGCAGTCTGCTTTGCACCGCAGAAATCCCACCTGCATTTTTTAAGTATTTCGGCTTTTTCGCGGCACACTTCGGCGGTATTTTCATCCCTGCAGTACCCGCACAGTTCTTCCGCCGCCTTAAGAGATATGACAAGTAATGCGCGTGTGCCGTATTTCCCCGCCGCCGTTTCATTTGTAGGCCAATCAAGGAAATAGCTGCCGAGGCTGTCTTCGCCGCTGTCAGACACGGCGGAGCAAATCTGCTTTGACAGCGCAAGTATATATTCCGCGTTTTCTTTTAAAAATTCCTCGCTGCCTGTGTATAAATACCAATCCCTCACAATTATCATCCACCACAAGGAATACGCGGGCATATTGTTCATCCACTCGGGCAAAGGCGTTGCGTTTTTAATATATTCCAATGTCTGAGCCATAAGCGGTATATCGCCGAAAACCGTGCGCACTGTCAGCATTTCTGGGTGCATATCCCCCACCCACACAAGGCGGTCGCGCTTAATGCCGTCCCATATGTAGCTTTGCAGGCACATATGGCAGGTATAAGCGCAGGTTGAGTATATTTTATTAAGCGTGGGGTCGTTACAGCTGAATGTACCGAGATATGGCAGATCGCGGTATACCGCCACTGCCGATATTGATTTTATTACAAGCTCGGTATTTTTGCCCGTAAGCTCAAAAAATACAAACCGAAAGCCCGTTTCGTTAAATGTCATATCGCTGAACGGGCGGAGCTCTGTTTCAAAATCCCTTAAGGCATGGTCGTTTGTGGCGTTTTTTTCGCCTATTTCACTCAATGCCTCGGTTACCGACTCGCCGCATACAACACGCGCTTTTGCAATGCCCGCATTTCCGCAGGAATAGGTCATAATTCTCGCGCAGCCGTTTATCTCCCTGCCGAAATCAAGCAGTACGCCCGCGTTTTCGCCGTCTTCCCCGTTTTTAAAAACGGTGCATTCGGGCTCTTTAAGCCCTATTTGCAAAGGTTTGGGGGTTGTAAGCATTTCTGCCTTTTTTACGTTCCCGAAAGCCTTAACTATTCTTACGGGAAAAATTGTTTCTCTTACCCGTTCATCAAGCAGTTTCATAATTCACCTCTGCGAAATACGGTTTTACTCGCCCGTTATACCCGACTGTTCAATGCTTGCAATAAACTTCCTCTGGCATATGATATAAAGCACAACCATAGGAAGAATGGAAAGAAGTGTTCCCGCTAACGCTACCGATTCGTTAGGGTCTGACGCAACCGACGCGCCGCTGCCGTACTGTGCCTTATAAAGCGTGGTAAAGGAGTTGAGTTTCAGCGGCAATGTGGGTATTTTTGCCCCGAACATATAATTTGACTGATATGTTTCGTTCCAGTACCAAACAAGGCTGAAAAGGAAACACAAAAGTATTGCCGACGCGGCTATCGGCAGCGCTATTTTAATAAATATCTGGAATTTGCCCGCGCCGTCAAGCTCCGCCGCCTCGTCAAACGATTTCGGGTAGGTTGAAAAATACTGGTAAAATACAAGTATAAATATTGCGCTTTTAATTCCCTGACCGAGTATTGCCGGAACATACTGAACAAAAACCGTGTTTATCATGCCCATGTTATAAAACATAACATACCGCGGCACAAGCATAACCTGCGTGGGAAGTATAAACGTTGCGATTATGAGTATAAACCATATATGCCCCGTTTTAAGCTTAAAGCGTGCAAGTCCGAAGCCCGTGCAGGCGCAGACCGCCGTTTGCAATATTGCGGGAACAAGGCTCATTATAACGGAATTTCCGAACGCCTTGAAAAAATCCAGCGTTACAAACGCTTTGCGGAAGTTATCCAAATACAGCTCGCGCGGTATCCAGGTAACGCGCGGGTCGGTAAGCTCTTCTACGGAGAAAAAGCTGTTTACGACCATATAAATTATGGGGTAAAGGTAAACGAAGCCTATTGCTATCAATATGCAATACCTGAGAAGAATAACAAAAATACCGTCCCTTGTTTCGTTGCCCTTTAACACAGCGTTTACACTGCTCTTTTTTAATGGTTTCATTTTTTCAGCCGCCCCCTATCATCTGTCACGTCTGCTTTTAACAAGATTAAATATCACAAACACCGCCAAAAGCATAACAAGCAGTATTGCAAAGTATATCCAGGACATAGCAGCCGAAAAGCTGTACATACTGTTGGTATCAAACAGGTGTGATGAAATTCTGCCGTTTATTGAAAGCTCCGAATAGTTTGAAATATCAACTATTGCATATATTGCGCAAACCATGGCAATGGGAGCAATATGCGGAAGGGTTATTTTCCAAAACTTTTCCCATGCGCCCGCGCCGTCTATTGAAGCCGCCTCATAAAGCGACGGCGATATTTTTTGAAGTCCCGCAAGAAATACTATTATTTCAACTCCCGAAAACCAAAGTATAAGCACAAGGTTATCGAGAATATAAACAAGCGGGCTTTTAATAACCCCCGGCAGCGCGTTTATAAGGCTGAATATTTCGGGATTTTTTGCGGAAAAATCAACCGTGTAATCGGTAAGCAGTCCGCTTATTGCAGGGCCGCTCATTACTATTACGGGAAGAAAGTATACGGCGCGCAAAAAGGTTCTGCCGAAAAATTTGCTGTTTAAAAGCAAGGCTATAATCAGCGAGAAAACAACTATTACAGGTGTTGCGCAGCATATAAGTATTACCGCCTGACCCACATCAAGCCTGAAATCGGTATCCACATTCCAGGCGTAATTGTAATATTTCAAGCCTGCAAAATCCAAAACGGTCTTACCGGGGTAAAGCTGAACGTTACTGACGCTTAAAATAACGGAATATATTATGGGGTAAAGCGTAAGGCTTAAAAAACCGATTATCCACGGAAGAATAAAAGCTATGCCCACAAGCCTGTCTTTTGTTTCGTAATTCAGTTTATTCTTCAAGCTTATGCCACCCCTTTGGTACAGATAGAACTTTTTGCCTTAACGGTTATATTGCCGTCCTTATAATCCTCGTTAAGATAATTAACATAAACCGCAGCGCCGTTTGAATATTTTACCCTTACAACTCCGTCTTTTATGACCTTATGCTCGGTAATCTCGGCGCCCTCTGTCTGCTTTAAAACCTCGTTTATCTGCTTATAGGAAGAAACGGCGGCGTCTTTCCAGTTATCTATATTTATTGAAAAATAGTCGGCTGACGGCGTGCCTATAAGCTTTTCGTTCTCCGCTTTCATTGTAAGGAACGAAGGGTATGCACCGTATTCTATAATTTTAAGAATACTGTCCTCTGTGTAATATCCCTGATTTATATAGGGCGAATAGTAATCCACCGAACCCTTTAAAACTATGGGTAAAAACGGCACGGAATCCGTTTCGTACAAATACTGGCTGTTTTCAAGCGGCATATCGAAATAATCATCGGTATCGCCCCAAAGGTAAGAGTTGGGAGCAGACAGCGCAATGCTGTTTTCGGTCTTACCTATCAGCTTTGCCACAGCACCGTCGTTAGCGGCGCGCGTAACCGTTTCGCCCTTGGTGAAGTCGGCAAAGGAATTGTCTCCTATCCCCGAAAGCGAAAGGCCGTAGCCGCCGTATTTATTTTTAAGCTTTACAACCGCGGAAATAATGCTTTTCGGGCGTATAACATAGGAAACGTTATACTTTATATTCTTGTTATCCCGCACAAAGCCCATATTTTTATTTGCGATAGTTTTTGCCGAATCCATATCGGGATTGCATTGGTCCTTATTGGCGGTTAATGCGTTAAAGTCCAAATAAAGCCGACCGCCGCCGCTTTCCAGCTGCTTTTTAAGCTTTTGCAAATCACTGTCAGAGCCGAGGCGTTTATCCAAAGCAATATTGCCGTATTTACCGCCGTTCAGTCCCCCTTTTGTCCAGCCCTTGTAGGAAAGCGTAATGTTGTTTACATCCTCTTTTCCAAAGGCGCCGCATATTTCCGCCGCCTCTTTTACCGAGGTCATTTTTATATATTTATTGAAGAATTTGCCGCTCTTTACATCCGCCGCCACAATATCAAGGCGGAGCGGTATGTCTTCGTCTTCCCTCTCGGTTTTATTTTTAAGCGATTTTGCTTTTAAGATGTTTCTGTACTTGACCGCCATACCCGAATAATCGGCGCTTTCCCCGTCAAGAAAATAATATCTTACCGAGGGTGACATATCGTTCGGTGTTTCCTGATTTACGGGTATGCCGCTGCCGTCCTTTTTAAGGGTCTGGGAATAAACCGTGCGGAAATCAAACCGCGCGGTTACACGGTTATAATCAATTACATACCCTGCGGGAGAGGCGCATATCGATGCGTACGTCGCTCCGTTTTCTATTACCGCCAAAAAAGCGTTGCAGCCCACCCCGTGAACCGCGCCGAATACGGGGGCGGTTATTTCGGGGGTGTCGGTAAGATAATCGTTTGTGCGTTTGGCAAGCAGGTCGTTTGAATTTGAGGTTGAGTCAACTGCGGGGTCTATGCCGTAAACGCGCTTATCAAACGCCGATATATACTTTGTGGACTTGCTGTATCTTATAAGCGCGCCTGCGCCGTCGGGCACAAATATATAGCCCGAGACCGTATCGTTATAGGTGCAGCCGAAAAACGGCATAATATACAGCGATTCAAGTAAGAAATCACCCTCTTCCGATAAGCTGCCGTCAACCATAGAAACGCTTACACTGTCTTCAAACAGCTTTACCGATATATCAAAGGATATTTGGGTAACGGTATCGCTTACACTTATAACCGCGCCGCCATCCTTTTTTTCAAAAGTGCGCTCTATGCGCGGGTCGTTAATGCTTATCTGCGCAGAGGTGCATTCTTCGTTAAGATAAGTAAAGGTTACAAGCGAATCGGCTAAAGAAAGCCACGTTTCGTTTAAATGCTCCTTGCCGTCCTTATTAACGCCGCCCCACACATAGCCTGTTTTCTTATTGAGAACCCTTAAATTGCAGTTATCCTCGCGGTAGTAAAGCGCGTAATCCTTATTTTCCGAAATAACGGCGTAACCGCCGAGATCCGCCAATAAATTCGGCTGCGATTTGCCGCGCTCTTCGTCTTCATGGGTATGGCGGCAGGAATTAAGGTCAAGTGACGTTGTATCGGGCGTTACGAAATCCGCAGCGCCGCCCGAGCCCGCAAATACGGCGGTGCATACCAATACCGCGATAATTATTATACAAAGCGGTATCTGAATTTTTTTAGACAACGTATTTCACCTCCGTAAATAACTCCCTGAAGAACTGCACGAGCTGCGTCCAAATAAGATAGACAATTGCTATTGCCGCCAGTGCTATAATCATAATAAACAGCGTTAAAATCACGTTTTTCAGCGTTTCGCCGAAATTGTAGTTATGAATATTCATAAGCCCTACGTAAAGAATTATTGCCGACCATATAATTGCCGCGGTAGCCATAAGGCTTATAAAAAAGCTTTCGTTCTGTGTGAAAACATAGGTCAGCAAAACCTTTACGGGGGTTATAACAACATAAGGCACAAGCGAATACGCCGTTAATATATAAATATTTTTAAGGCTGCCCTCGCCGTCGTTTATGGTGCTTACCATATAGTTCCCGAATATCCAAAAAAGTGCGCAGATAAAGAAGAGAATAAACAGCACCGTCACAGATTGCGAAACGGGGTTGCCGTTAAATATAAACGCCTGACAGGTGTTATCGAGCAGGAACATTACAAGTGCCGCAGCGAAAATGAGCGACGCAGACAGCACCGAGCCGAAAATTCCGCGCTTTAAATAGTAATATCCGTCAATCGGGTGGGAAAGCATTGAAAACGAGAAATTCATATCCGCCGCAACGCGCCCCGCGCCTGTAGCGTTATTTTCCCTTATATCAAGGGCTGAACCGCGGTGTTTTTTCTTTGTGAATTTCTTCTTAAGCAACACAGCCGAAATAAGCAGCACCGCGCCTAATATAAGCCACACCATATTATTGCTTATCCAAACATCGCGCAGTTCCCAAAAGCACTCGGAATAATCGTCCCTGTCGTTTGCGAATTTAAAGTGCTCCAAAGCCTTTGAATACTGCTGCTGGCGCATAAGCGTTCTGCCGTAACCTACGTGCGCTATTTTAGACATTCCGTTAAGCTTTAAAATTTCCTGCCACGCCTTTTCGGCTTCGGAATATTTACCCTTGTTCATAAGATAAAGCGCCTTATGCGTAAGGGTGGCAAAATCGGTGGGAGTAAAGGTCTGCAAAATGCCGCGCTCGGAATCAAGCACGTAAATAATGCCCTTATCGTCAACCGCCACGGCAGACGCTACCGTAATAAGCCCGTAGGACTCGTTTTTTACGGCTCTGCCGCCGAATGAGAAGAGCAGATTACCGTCGGTATCGTACTCATAAATAAGCCCCGTTTTCGTAACGGCAACCGAATTGCTGTTCTGCCCCGCCGCAACGTCGGTAAAGTTCCATTCGTCATCCATAAATTTATTGACCGAAAGTATATTCGTTCCCGCCATATTGTGCAGCTTTATACTGTTTTCGGTTTTTGACTGAACATCTACGTTTGACTCGCTGCCCTCGCCGCTTTGCGTAACGCTGTAAATAAGGTCGTTTGAGTTAATATCAATATTAAAAACGGCGTTCGGAATTTTATTTGAAAGGCTGTTTATCTGCTCCTCGTTAAGTACCAACTGCTGCAATCTTTCGAAGGCGGTAAGAGTACGCTTATTGGCTGCGAAATAGCCCTGAAACTCGCCGTTCTTATCAAACTGCATTATACCCTCATATGAGCCGAGCCCGACTACAAAAATATTTTTTTGGGAAGATACAACCACATTTTTGGGCTTATATTCGCTCTGACTGCCGAAAAGTATGCTGTCGGGTCTTCCTATCTTCAATTTAAGCTTTTCATCGCTGCCGAATACAAATACCGCCTGCGCATCCGTATCGGCGACATACATTTCCCCGTCGTCATCAACAAAAACGCCCGTAGGCTTTACAAATTCCGAATATTTAAACTCGCGGAATTTATCGGTATCGGTATCGTATATCACAATACGGCTGTTCCCCGTATCCGCAACATACATAATATTGCCCTTTATAAAAACATCCTGCGGGGCAGACAGGTTACATTCGTTCAAATAGGTGCGGCTCGGAATGTAAGCGTCCTGCGTGCGTATGTAATCTCCGTCAACGGAAATCGTATATGTATATGCGGTACTTCTCGCAGCGGAGGCAGGCACGGCAAACAGCACTGCCGAAAGCAATATAACCGCCAAAATTTTTATTTTTTTCATAACAGTTTCCCTTGAATATTATTTAATACCGGAATGAGCCATGGTATTCATAACCCTTGACTGCAAAACAATAAACAGAATTAAATTCGGTAAGAACATAATAAGCGTTCCCGCGGCGGATATACCCATACCCGCAACGGAGTTACCCACGTTGCTCGGCAAAATTCCCATATAATAAGCGAATGTTTTGAGCGATTCGTTATCGAGAAACAGGGTTGACGCCTCGGTTGAGTTCCAAGCCGACTGAAAGCTGAGCATTGCAACGGTTGCAAGCGTGGGCTTTACAAGCGGAATTATAATTTTGTTCAGTATCTGATAATCGGTTGCGCCGTCTATTATCGCCGCCTCAATAAGCGCGTTCGGCAGCTGATCTATAAACTGCTTTGTAAGGAATATACAGGTAGGCGTTACTATAAGCGGAATTATGTTGCTTAAAAAATTGTTTTGCAAGCCGGTGTAGTATATAATAAAATATCTCGGTATAGCCACCGCAACGGTTATAAAGGAAAGCGCCACGGTATTTGCCGTAAGTATGGCGTTTTTCGCCTTGAACCGCTTTTTTGAAAGCACATACCCCACATTTACGGATATTAAAATATTGGCAAGCACGGTTGCCACCGTTACAATAACGCTGTTGAAAATATATCGGCTCATGGGTATAGCCGTGCCGGACGATAAATTGAACAGACTTTTGAAATTTTCAAATGTCGGGTTTTTAACGTAAAATCTCGGCGGATATGCCATAAGCTCGCTTATGGGCTTAAACGCATTTATAAAAATGTAAATTATAGGCAGGCACATAACCGCCGCAATGGGTATTATGTAAGCATATATTTTAAGCTGACTTTTTCTGAAATGCTGCGGATTTACTCCGTTAGGCAGCGCGTGCTTATTATTGACTTTTCTCTTTTTCAAAGCCGTTTTCCTCCCCGCGTTTTAAATATCTCTTGTAGGTCTTCTCAATCATCATCGGAAAAAATCTTTCCGACTACGCGTGTGAGTAAGAATACGCCGAGCAGCACCACAACCGAAACAGCCGCTGCGTAACCCATTTCATGGCGGATGAATCCGTAATCGTCAATGTGGTTTACTATAAGCTGTCCCGCGTAGTTCGGCGTGGGGTTTGTGCCTGTAAGGGCTACGCCCGTGCCACTGCTGTTAAATGTGCCTACTATTGCCATTATCGCGCCGAAAAGCATTTGCGGCTTTATTGACGGTATGGTTATATAAATTATTTCCTGAAAGCGGTTTTTAATGCCGTCTATATACCCTGCCTCGTATATTTCGGAATTTATGTTGAGAAGTCCCGAAAGTATTGATAAAAAGCCGACGCCCATACAGCCCCACAGGGCCACTAAAATCATAATGGGCATAAGGTATTTTTCCGATTGCAGCCACACTATAGGCTCATCTATGACCTGCAATTTCAGCAGTATGTAATTAAGCCAGCCTGTTTTTTCGCCGTTGAACATAACGCCCCAAACGGTGGAAAGCAGCACGCCGCCCGTCATTGAAGGCGAATACATAATTACCGTAAGTATTGTGCGGGGCGTTTTTGTAAGCTGGGAAAGCGACCAAGCCATAAAAAACGACAAAGCGTACCCGCCCACGCCCACAAACAGCGCATATTTCAGCGTATTGGGCAAAACGTTCCTTGTAAACACGGTGTCGTTTGTAAGCAGAGATATATAATTCTTAATTCCCACAAAGTGCGGAAATTCTATCGTATTGAAATCGGTAAACGAAAGCACCACCGAGGCAACAGAGGGTATTATAATAAATAAACTGAACAGTATGATATACGGCAAAAGAAAAACAAGCACCGAATGTCTGTCAAAAAAGTTTTTCAGCTTCTGCTTCATTTTTTCCCCTCCTGTATTCTTTTAAGCTCCGCTAAAGCGTTTGTGGAATACTCTTTAATTATTTTCCCGTTTTTATCAATAAACCCGAATTCCTGCAGCTTTCTTCTGAACTCGCGGTTGCAAAGAATTGTTGATGAGTTTATGTTATCAACAAGCGATTTATTTGAAATTACCACATTGTTCCACACGTTGCCTATTTCTCGCGCGACAATGTAGCTTGCGGGATGCTCCGCAACCTCCTGCTGATTTGCAAATTGCTCGCGTATTACCGCCTTATGCTCGGATGAAAACGGCAGCGTTTCAAATGTTACCCGGTTTGCGGAGTTCCAAAGGTAGCTTGCGCCGTAGCCCGTTTGCCGCTTTCTTGAATACTCGGTTTGGGTTTCAGATGAAAGCCACCATTTAAGGAAATCCCACGCCTCTTCGTGCTTTTTGGAATTTTCAAATATCATACTGGCAGAGCCGTTGCAGCCGTAATCGCGGCTGATACTCCCGTCCTCTCTTAATGTGCCGGGAACGGGCGCAATATCCCAAAGTCCGTTAAGCTCGGGCGCTGCCATATTAAGCTGCAAATAAAAGTCATACCCCGCTATGCCTATGGGTATTTGGTTGTAC
The DNA here is from genome assembly GCA_934486705.1 of uncultured Eubacteriales bacterium. Taxonomy (GTDB): domain Bacteria; phylum Bacillota; class Clostridia; order Oscillospirales; family Acutalibacteraceae; genus UBA737. Next base: position 31,514 of record CAKSQS010000017.1, on the reverse strand, counting down.
CTAAAGCTGTTGAAAAAGCTCGCGACGGACTGCTGAACGCCGTATATTTTATAAAAATCGGTTATCTCCTGTATGGCGGTAATCGTGTTTTCGCTGTCTATAGCCGCCGTCATTCCGTCCGGAGCATATATCTGCCCGTTATTCTGCAATATAAACGGCGCTACATTGCCTATTGCATACGCGCCGCCGCCCGAGGTCGGCAGACTGAAATTCATAGAGTTTCTGAGCAGCGTAGGCATCATTGAGCGCACGTCGTCCCACGTTTTCGGCACTGAAAGACCAAGGGAGCTAAGCGTATCCTTACGGTAAAAAAGCACCGAAAAGTTTCTGGTTTCGTTAACGCCGTACACACCGCCGTTATAATACATGGGAACTAACGATTCAATACTGTATTCCTTTGTGTAGTAGTCAAGGAAATCGTCGTAATCAAGTAGGTTTTTCGCCGCGCCCCTTATTGCGTATTTATATGGTGCGACAGAGGATATTACAAGGTCGGGGTTATTGCCTACGGAATTTGCAAGTATCAGCTTTTGCTCGCTCGGCATAACCACAAGCTGAATATTAGTGCCGTGCTCCTTATTGTAGGTGGCGTCCACCATTTGCTGCATAATGCTCACGCACATGGGGGTCTGCCCTACCCAAACTTTCAGCTGATCGTCTCCCTTTTCGGACACACCGTAATCATCGGACACAGCCGCCGCGGTAAACGAATAGACAAATCTTTTAACCGATTCAAAAAGGGATGTGAAAAATCCCGCTTTTTGCTGTTTCGGTTCTTTGTCGCCGTAAATATAAATTTTATCAAGCGTGAGCGACTGCGCCGTTATATTTCCTATAACGTTTATAAGATATGTTGTGGCGGAATTATCCCCGCGGCAAAGCATATCGGTATTGTTCGGTATGGTTTTCTTATCGCCCGCGAATTTCCTTACAAGCTCAGCGGCGTATTTAAGGTCGTCCGCATAAACGGGCTCTTTATCGGTAATTTTCTGTGTTTCCTTATATATTGCGTCTATGCGGTCGGCGAATTTATAAATATCGTCCTGAATATTCGGCATATACGCGTCAATATCCCAGGTCCTGTTAGCGTCGGACTCGCCTGCGGTAAGCTTTAAAAGTGTAGTGCCCAAATCGTTCATATTGCTTATAAGGCTTAAAATTTCCTCATAGACCTTTTCAAGCTCTCCTACCGACGCCGTCATAGCAACGGTGTGCATACCCTTTTCGAGGTATACCCATGCGTCCTTACCGTCAACCTTTAGGGCGGCGGTTTTATATTTATTGCTGCCGGTGCTTTCAAAAATGTGGTTTTCCCATTCGGCAAAGGGCACTTTGCCGTCAATTTCTATTTTTCTGTATACGGGTAGCTCGGTATTTGAGGATTGCTGATAATTTGCTCCTATGCGATACCAACCCGAATTTTTAATTTCAAACTCCCAAAGCACCTTTTGCCCCGCCGTGCTCCATGAATCCCCCGAAAGCACGTTGAGCAGCTTTTTGTAGGTTTTATAAGGCGTTACGGTGTTTTTCTGAACGTTTGCACTTCTGATATATGAATCGGATTTCAGCGAATAATGCTCCGCCTCAATGCTTACGGTATCAGCTCCGTGCTTTATTTCCTTACCCTTTACGGTCTCGCTGTATGAAGAAATTTTTGATACGGGCACAAAATATATCCCGCCGATTTCTATATCCTGAACCTTTGAGCATATTTTATAGCTGTGCGTGCCTGCGGAAAGACTCAGCACCAAATCAGCCTTATTTATTCCCGAGGCATCAGTTAAAAAGCATTTGCAATAATCGTCAACGGTTTTTTGCTCGGGAATTATCTCGTTGTCCGAGCGGTCCTTAAGCCCGCGCTCGGCGTCGTACCATACTGCGGGCAGCTGGGCGTTATAGTCTTTTCCGTCCATATTAAACTCCACGGTGTTATCCATTGCCACCGCAGAGTTTATCGCCCTGTATACAAGCATTACCTTATACTCACCGTCGGTATTTACCGTAACGGTATACTCGGCGGTATCGCCTGCAATCAGCTTATGTGGGTTTTCAAAGCCGTTTGAGGCTGCAGCCCCGTCAAAAACGGGGTCAAGCCATTTTTGAACGGCGTTTTCCGAATAATTTCGGGAGCTCTTATTCCCGCTTTCCTCTGCTGTTACCGCCAATCCCGAAGAAAACACCAAAGTGCCGAATATAAGTAAAAGCGAAACAAACCTTTTAAGCCTTACCATAAGAACTCCCTTTCAATTAAAGCGTAAGCATATTTACGCGTTCTGATTAGTTTTTTTGCGTTTTTTCTTAATAAGAATTATTATAAATACCGCAGCGCACGCAACAACAAGTATCGCCGCACCCAAAATTATGAAGAACACAACGGGACTAAGCCCTAATATTGTGTTTTTTCCTTTTTTTATAAGCTTTCTTCTTTTAAGAACCCTTATTTCGTCGTCCTCGTCGGTATCCGTTGTTCCGTCGTCGTCATCCGAATCTACATAAGAGGTATTGCCGTCGTCGTCCGTTACGGGCTTGTAATTGTCAACCGTTTCGGACAGTTCTGTATACAAGCATTTATTTACAAGCATTTGATAAATTGTTGCCTGCGCGCCGCCCAAGACGGAATCCACCGTAAGCCTTACGTATTTTGCACGAACAGGCTCGAATGTGACGGTTTCAATGCCTCCCGCAGCGCCCTCCACGGTTTTTACGTCCTTCCATACCTTGCCGTCCTCGGAAACCGATATTGTATATCCGTCCGCATAGGATGAAAGCCATTTCAGCGTAACCGAATTTACGGTTGCCGACTTTTTAAGCACCGCCGTAAGGGAATCGTTTATGTTGTAAAATTCGTTATCGGCAGAGTTTAGCAATACGTTCGCCTCATGGTCGGTAAAGCTTTCAAGAAGATTTACTTCGCCGTAATCACCGAGGGTAATATCTACATTTTTCCAATCCGAATTGCCTATGTATATTTTGGTAACGGACTCGCTTTCAAGATAATAGCCTGCTGTTTTGCCGTCGGTCGGTATGCTTTCAAGCTTTTTAAGCGCCTTTCCGTCAACGCTTACGCCGTAAGCCGAAACACCGTAAGCTAACAGGTTTTCAGCCTCGTTGCCCTTATCGTAGGAAATGCGGAAGGTATTTTTATTTATCGGTTCGTTTGTATATACCGTGGTGCTCTGTTTATCGGCGTGGTATACCTCGGTGCGCTTTTTATCCGCCGGGGTCACAAGCAGCGCTTTCACCTTTTCGGAGTCTTTATCCGATTTCATAATATCCATATTGCTGTCAACACTTACGGGTGCGGCAGTGCCCGAGCGTATAAACACGGGCGAATAGTTATAGGGCGTTTCCACAACCGTTTTGCCCGTGCCGCTTACCTTTTTACCGTCAAAAAGGTTGTACCAGTTGCCCGTAGGCAATGTTACTTCCTTGGTAAGCACGTCGTCATATATAACGCTCACCAAAAAGTCGTCGCAGAAAAGGTACTGGTCCTCAATATTGTATAAATCAAGCTGACCGTCAAACGCAATGCCCATTGCCTGCGTCATGGGTATTCCCGTTATATTCGCCTTTATTGCCGATGACTGAACCTTATCTGCAATGCTCTCGCGCAGCCAATATGCGTTTTTATATGCCGCCTGCGTTTGAACATTGTAATCGGTCGGGTTTTTTGAGGAGTTGCCGCCCGAGCGCATTATGGGGATAAAGGTTGCGAACTGCAACCATCTTCTGTAAAGGTAATCGCTCGGAGTGCCGTCCAGCGCGGCTATATCCGCGCCTATCATTGAGTAGCCCGAGGCGCTGAGCGATATTAAGGACCTTACCTGCATTTCAAGACCGCTGCGAGAAGCGCTCTGGTCGCCGAGCCATACGGGCGACCATTTCTGCGCGCCTGCGCAAGCACCTCTTATATAGCACAGGAAATTGTCGTTTGTAAGCTCTGTATAAGCCTGATTGTAAGCCTTGGCGTAAAAATATGTATAGAAGTTATGCATTTTATCGCCGCCGAGCCCGTTGGAAAATATGGTGGCGGATGGAATAAGCTCCGCAAAATCGCACATACCGCCCTTTATTCCGAGGTCGGTATATTGCTTTAACCAACGCTTTAAAAGCACCGTGCCCATAGGGTCGGTAAAATCCACCCAGTTATTTACGAACTTTTTACTTCTCGCATATCTTACAAAGGGCAGCTTATCCTGCTTGATTTCCGAAATGTAGTTAAGCGCATCTGACGGGGTAACAAAATCGCCGTTGTTCCAGCGCAGCATAACCGAGCCGTTGCTTTTAACTATATTATTACCCACGCTTGAAGCCGATATTGTGGGATGTTCGCCGTATACAACGTGTACGGGAGTCCCCATTTCTTCATAAGATGCGTAAAGGTTATTAAGTTGGGTAATAGCGTTCGGGGTGCTTTCGCCGTACTTCTTCCAGTAGCCGTTTGAGCCGCCCGCCTGGTATTTATAAGCCCAGTCGGCGGTGGGGGCGTACGGCTTTCCGGTAAGGTCGGTATATTTTACAAGATTATCCTTTACCGAGCCCGTCCATATATATGCGTCCAGTCGGCTGTCTGAAAAATCAAGCGTGTATTTTCTCTTATTGGTAAATCCAAAATCAACATTAGCCGAGGCAAAGGAATTATAAAACAGCGTATATCCCCTGCTGCTGTGAAGTATGGGAATATTGGTATAGCTGCGCCAAAGCTCGCCGCCCGTTGTATCCGCCGAATGGTAAGCTGCGTCCGCATTCCACATAACGGTGCGCGTGCCGTTTTGGTTGACAGGTCCGAAACGCTCGCCCGTGCCGTAAATAACCTCTTCACTTGAAAGCGGCAGCTCAAGCCGCGCCTTTGCCCATTTCTTTTGGCTTAAGCCGAAGGATATCTGCGGCGGGGTTATATTAAAGAGCTTTACCCCCGCTTTATCGTAGACCTCTAATTTCCACGAAGAATTTTCTTCAATAAACTTAACGGCTGTTCCGTCGGATGAGGTCATAAGAATATTTTTGCCCGAGTTCCCGTCCTTATAGCTTATCTTATCGTTGGAATCGGGCTCGAATATGCCCGTTTCTTCAAAGGATTTCGGATTTTGCGCAGGCTCTTCGTTTTCAAGCCGTATTCCGCCCACAGAGGGGAACGAGAGGAAAAGGCTCATATCCTCTTCCTTAACGGTTATCTTTATTTCAAATGATTTACTGTGCTTTTCATAGCCGCGGTAATCGGTTATGTAATACCATACCGCATTAACGGCGGGCGGCTCGGGGCTGACGGGAAAAACTCCGTAATCCCCCGGGGCTGCCGCGCCCGTAACCGCAGCGCTTAAAGCAATCACAAGCATAAGAAATAATGATGTGAAAAGCTTAATTACTTTTTTCGGTAACATTATTCTGCCTCCTGTAAACTGATGGTCAACTGTTTAAAGCCGTTTTCCGAATGTATATATGTTTTTCCGTGCGATACGGCGTATCCGCTTTTATTGCATATGTCATTTACCGAATCATATTTTTTAAGGGTCATTCCGTCGCATTCAGCATACGCAGCGTCGCATAAAATTATTGCGTATTTAAAGTTGTTTTCGCCCGACGCCGAAACGGAAAAATCGCCGTTTGCCTTTTGAACGGTAAATTCCGTGCAGCTTTCGCTGTCCTTATAATATCTGTGCCGTCTCGCTTCAGTCGGCGGGGTAATAAGCAGTGCGTGCACCGCGCCGTCACCGAGGGGCTTCATAAGCTCAAGGCTTTCCGTAACCTTTACGGGTATTACAGCGCCCGACCTTATATAAGCGGGCGAAAATTTAAGCGTTACGGGTATTTCGAGCGTTTGCCCGCCATGATACACAGTATCGTCAAAAATTCCGTACCAATTGCCCGCAGGAAAAATGACCGTTTGTTTTTCGGCGCCTTCGCTTAGCACGGGGGAAAACAGAATTTCCCCGCAAAACATATATTCGCTGCCCGTGCGCCTTACGGATAAATCGTTCGGGAACGCCGCCGCCATAGGCTCTGTCATAGGCAGACCCGTTTTATGTGATTTTACCGCGCTGCTGTATATTAAAGGTATTAAGTTCTCTCGCAGCCAAAAATGCTTAAGGTAAACCTTAACCGCAGTCTCGCCGAAATCCCACGGCTGTTTTGTGGAATCGCCGCCGCTGCGCATAAGCGGCTGAAAGGTGCTGAATTGCAGCCCGCGCAGGAAAACCTCCTTTGTGGGCGTGCCGCAAAGCCCCGCAAGGTCTCCGCCCCAAACCGAAAAGCCGCTTGCCGATATGCTTAAGCCCGCAGCTAACTGCTGTTTTAAGCCGTCAAACCCCGCAAACTGATCTCCGCACCAGGTGCAAAGCCACTTTTGCGAACCTGCGCAGCCCGCGCGTATGTAGCAAAGAAAATCATCCCCGCGAAGTGATGTATAAAGCTTGTTGTAAGCCTTGGCGTACCAGTAGGCAAAGAAATTGTGCATTCTGTTTCCGTAAAGCCCGTTTGAAAATTTTGCGTCTATCGGAACTAACTCCGCAAAATCCACCATACCGCCCGAAAGCCCCGCCTTTATTTTATCGCCGTGTATTGCGTTCAGTATTTCCCCGCTTTTCTCATTCGGGAAATCTATAAAATAGTAGGGGTCGCCGTCGGTATCAAACGTGCTTTTTACAAGCGGAAGATCCTTTGCGCGAACGCCCGGGAAAAGCTTTTCCCTTACATACGGCGGGCAATCGGCGCAATTCCAGCAGAGCATACGCGTACCGAATTTCTTTGCCGCTTTATAGCTTTCGGGATCTTTGCCGACAGCTCCCTCGCCGTATATTGCGGACGGGACTGTGCCGAGCTTTTTATAGCCCTCTGTCAGGTTATCAAACGTCGCCTTATACTTTTCACGCGGGGTATCGTCACTCGGGCATTTCCAAAAGCCGTTTGATCCGCCCGCCTGATAGTGAAACGCCCACTCGGGCGGCAAAAGCTGTTTTCCCGTAAGGTCGGTATATTTAATGAGGTTTTCGCGTATATTACCCGCCCAGATATAAAAATCTATCCTGTTATCGTCAAATTGGCAGTAAAGACGGGTCGGGTCGGATTTTCCTATATCCATATACCCGTTGCAGGTGGTATTGAAAAATACCGAACAGCCGCGCCCCGTATGAATAAGCGGAACATTCTTATAGCCGCGCCATAAATCAAGGTTGTCGGATGTTGAATACCAGTGATACGTAGGGTCGGTATTCCAAAAGGCTATTTGCTTGCCGCGCTGGTCAAAGCCGTTAAAGCGCTCGCCCGTGCCGCACACAAGTTCGTCGTTTGCAAGGGGTAATTCAAGGCTGTACTGCTTTTGAACGCACCTGTCCTCCCCTATGCCTATATTCCATTTATTAACGGTATAAAGCAGCTTACCCGCGGGCGAATATATTTCAAAGCGCCATATATTCCCTTCTGAAACAAACACCGCCGTAGTTCCGTCGTTTCCGCGAAAACGGTAGTCGTTATCCCGCACGATTTCAAGCGAATATTCGGGTTCAAAAACAGCCGTAAGCTCCTCGGGGACATCCGCTTTGGTGCTCGGCTTTTCGGATGAAAAGCGCACACCGCCGCACACAGGTAATGATAAATACAGCGATTTTGAAACGCCGTACACCATATAGCTTATCTCAAAGGAATGCTTATGCCATATTATATCCCTTACAGCCGAGGGTACGGTCCAATCGGTCCACTGTGCCTGCGGCTTAGGACCTATGGGGTAACTGCCGAACGGGTCTTTGGATTCCGAGTGTTCTTCTTCCGCCGTGACATATGAAAACTTAACGCCATATTCAAGCGTCAGCTCCGAATAAATTTCTTCAGAATACATCATTGCGACGTTTCGACCCCATGTGCCTGCGGCATTAAAGGTTCTTACAAGCCGATTTTCCTTAATATTATAGAACGATTCAGCCGGTAATTTTGCTCCCTCGGATATTGCCACATCGCTGTAATAAAGGCAGCCGCCGAACTCTACGGCTTTACCGTTTATATATATTTTTTCAACGGTTGCCCCGTTGGAGTTTGTTCCCATAAGGAAATAACCCGCCTTGAAATTGCTCGGCAGCCGCCTTTTCGTTACCGAGGTTTCGTTAACAAAATACTCAATTTCACCGCTTTTTATCTCAACCCTTATATGATTTGAGATAAGCGGGTCAAACGGGTAAAAATCGCACCACGGGTAATCTATATTATTGGCAAGCGTAAATGTGTTCGTAAGGTAATTTTTGTTTTCCCCCGTTTTATACCCCGCGCCTATAATAACGGCGCCGTCCGCTCTTGCGTCTGCCGCCGATGAAGTCAGGTCTTCTCTGCCGAAGCACAACCATATATACTGTTCTTTATATACCTGCATATTTCTTCCCTTAGGCGCGCCGCATAAACGACGCGCCCCAATAATAATCAATTATTTTTTTGCGTCAAATTTTTTCTGAACGTCGGCAAGCTTCTTTTCAAAATCGCTCCATTCCTTCTGAACCTTGTCGTTGCAGGTCTTTATTGCCTGATTTACGGTCTGGTCCACAAGACTGTCCGCACCGCTTACAGCCTTATAAAGGTTCTTGTAAGCGTCCGTGGTGGCCTTATTCCAGTTAGGAACAAGCTTTACGGGGTCGTATCTGTAGCAGTTGCCGATATTCGACTGTAAATACTCCGCTACCGGCTCCGCCTTAACGCCCGGAAGACTCTTGAACTTCTCAATCACCTTGGGGTTTGTGGTTGTGGGGTAATAGAATGAAGACTGAAGCGAGTATTTGCCCTTATTTGCCGCGTCGTACATTGAAAGTCTTGCAATGTTGCCCTCGGTGCTGTAAGTCGTATAGCGCAAAAGCTGGAACGCCGCCTCTTTATCCTTGCAGGTGCTCGTCATAAACGAATGGTCTACATGGTAAGGCATTTTGCCCTTTACCTTCTGCGGAACGGTCCACATAACCCAATTAAAGTTAGTAACGGTCTCGCGCTTGTTTTTATATTCCCAAGTGCCCAGCCCGTGGAAAAGGGTCAAACCCTTGTGATAGGCTACCCAGCCGTCGGACCAACCGCCCGTGCCGAATTTCTTATTATAGTCGGTGCCGGATTTTCCCTTTAAAGCATTAGCCTCAAGACCCGGTACGCTGCGCAATTCCTTGAAATACTTTATAGAAGAAATAAGTCCGCCCGAAGAAAAGCTTTTGGTGCTTGAATTATAGCCATAGAGCGAGGAAGTGCCGTCAAAGGCGTTTGCAAAGAGTGAATACAGCGCGCCCATATCCTCCTGCGCGGAGTATTTGTCGGTCGTCGCCTTGCGGCAGTAATCGGCAAAATCGTCTACCGACCAATCAAGGGCGGGCTTATTGAGATTCAAAGCGTTGAGAACGTCGAGGTTAAGCTGGAATGTTTCAAAGTTGGCTTGCAGCGGCAGTGCGTAAAGTTTGCCGCCGAAAGTATAATCCTTTTTAAGATTATCGGGGACATAGTTTTTATAATCCGAATCGTTCTTTACAAACTCATCAAGCGGGTGCAGCCAGCCATTAACCAAGTATGTGGGTAAAAATCCCGCTTCGTTAAAAACTATGTCGGGCAGAGTGTTGGTAGCGGCACGGGTGGTAAGATATTCAATTGCCGCGTCAACTCCCGAATGAGCATAATAATCAAATTTAAGCTTTACGTTTGGGTAAACCTTTTTAAAGCTGTCAAACAAAGCCTGATAATCGCAAACACGGGCTGTATCTATTGCAACGGTAACAGTACCCTTTACAGAGTAATCGGCGTTTTTATCCTGTCCTGCGCCCTCAATTACCAAATCGCCGCCCTTGTGCGTGTTTGAGGGTTCGGCAACACCTGCGTCGCCCTTGCTGCCGGTTTTGCCTGAATTATTATTTTTGCCGCTTTCGGTTTTGCCGGAAGAGGTCGTTTTACCACTCTTGCCCGAGCCGCTCACGGTATCATAGTAGGATTCCCAAACCTCCTCGTCGTTGCTTTTGCAGCCCGCAAAAACAGCGGTAACCATTAAAAGCGAAAGAAATAAGCAAAATATTTTTTTCATTGTAATTTTCCTTTCTGCGTAAAATATCAGTCTACGGTAACGGGCGTGTATTTATGAATGTTTTCCGCGCCCGTTCTTTTTTGGGTAAAATCAAAATATGCATCCTCTGCGGTAGGCTGCCAACCGTAATCCCTGTAATCGGGGTCGAAGTATTCCTCTTCCTTGTCAAGCGAAATAATGCTCGGCTGCCCGAATTTTACGTCCTGCGCGTTTGAGGCAAAGTAGATGTAGCCGCCCGTATATTTCGTATTTGCAACCTCGGTGAACAAATATCCGTCTATCCATATTGTGAAGTAGTTGTCCTCACTGCGCACTCTGAGGGTGTGAATACCTCCCGTTTTCCAGTACCCCGCGCCTTTATCCGCATAAACCTGATCGGATACGGGCGTGCCGTCGTACCAGAATAGGTTGGTCGGGTTTAAAATTCCGCCGCCCGAATGTATAAGAAAGCTTTGCTGACTGCTTTCCGCAAGCCAAGATTTACCCGGCTTGCTTGCGCCGAAGCCTACAAAGCAGGAGAAATCGTCCATATTTGCAAGCGTCGCATATTCCACGGTCATATCAAAATTCTTGTATTTTGCCTTATTGTAGTAAATAACCGAAAGGTCCTTATACTCGTTGTTGCCGGGGTTTGCGTCCTTGCCGTCCTTGCGGCTCAATGTCAGTCCGTCGCTTGTAACGCTCCATTTATCGCCGAGCTCAACCTTTTCAAGATCGTCCTTCGTAAGGGTTTCGGTATAATAAGCGTCATAGCAGGATGTATCCAGCAGGTCTTTAATTACAGGTTCGCCGAACTGCACAGAGCCTGCATTTGCGGCAAAGTATATGTAACCGCCCGTGTAATCTGCATTCGTGCCGCTTGTTGCCTTGTAGCCGTCAATCCATATTGTAAAGCTTGTGCCGTCCACCTTAACGTGCAGGGTATGAACGCCTGCCGCTTTCCATGTGCCCGCGCCCTTATCCTTATTTGCCGCGTCCGAAACGGCAGTGCCGGGATAAAAATTCTTATTTTTAGCGTTAAGCAGAAGACCGCCCGCATGAATTATAAACGGCGTATCGCCCTTATTATCCGCCGCTTTCCAGCTTTTGCCGGGCGTTCCGCCGAAGCCGAAAAATGCGACCCAATCGCTGTAACCGCTTGTAGTGGCATATTCCACGGTCATATCAAAGCTTTTATACTCTCTTACATTGTAGTAAAGCACAGACATTGTCGAATCAACGTCTTCGCCCCAGGTGCAGCCCTCAAAATTACGCTGCGCTCTGCCCGCGCTGTTTACCGACCAGCGCTTTGAGAAATCTTCTTTTTCAAGGGTTGTTTTTCCGTCCGCCGCGTCTTTTACATTGCTTGTATAATACGGGGTGAATTTTGTTTGGTCAAGCAGGCCTACCGCTGCCACTTTACTGAAAACAACCCCGTTTGCACTGGAGCCTACATAAACGCGCCCGCCGCCGTAGCTTTCGTTTGAACCTGTGCCTACGGTGTAGCCGTCAATCTTAACGGTATACGAATTACCCGTAACCCTGACGGTGAATTTATGGCTTGCCGTACCGTCCCATTTTTTATTCTCCGCTATACACTGCGCCTTTGCCGAGGCTTCGGGGTATTCCGTGCCTGTTTTCAGGTTTAAAAGCTTTCCGTCGCCGTTTACGGCAAACGCAATGTCGCCGTCGTTATTCATCCAGGTAGTGCCCGCCGCAGCTCCCGCTCCGAAGAAGGTCACATATCTTTCCGTGCCGTCGTTTTCATAAATCGTGGTCATTTCAACGTTGAAATAATTATCTGTACCGTAATAAAGGATCGCCACGTTTGAATTGGTATTTCCGTCCTTATCCGTAACGCGTGAAAGCGCGGTATCGTAATTTATCTTTTTCCAGTATTTATCAAGCTGACTTTCGGGGTAGAACTCCGAGTCCGTAACGTTATTTGTGTGGTACGGGCGCATAATGTCAGTATCGAAAACATTCAACTTTTCGGCGGTAAAACTTTTGAACACCACGCCGTCCGCCTTTGCCGCAAACCAAAGGTTTCCGCCCTTGTAGCTTTCGTTTACCGTGAAAGAGGCAACGGTATAGCCGTCTATTTTCACGGTTGCCTTTCTGCTGTCAACCGTAACCGTCAGCTTATGCAGTCCCGCAGGCGCATATGTTTTTCCCGCCGCCTTGGCTTGGGACACCGCGTCCTTTCCGCTCCCTGTGATCCACGCCTCGTTTGAAGCATTGAGCACCGCTCCCGCTGAGTGGAGCAAATATCCGAATGAGCCTGAGTCCGAGAGGTTGCTGCCCGCCTCGCCGCCGAAGCCGAACGCCGCAAGCCCGGTTGATACAAAGTCCGAAGGTGCGGAATATTCTATTTCAAGCTCAAAATCCCTGTAAATATCGGCAGTGTTTATAAGTAAAGCATACGCGCCGCCCGTAATGCCGCAGCTTTCAAGCGTACCGTTTTCATTCAGTTTCCAATGTGTTGAAAGCTTGCTTTTTTCGGGCTTTTTATCGCCTTTCATAGACGTTGCCCAATAGGCTGTAAAATCGGAAAAGCTCTTTACGGTTTTAACCTCAAACGCTCCTACGGAAACGCCCGCCGCGCTTGCGCCTGTGAATAAAAGCCCCGAGGTGTAGTTTTCGGCATACCCTGAGAATATCTCATATCCGTCAACCGAGACCGAATAGCTTTTTTCAAAAACGCTCAGCTTAATTTCGTGCGTATCGCTCCAATTATCCGCGCCGGTCTTTTGCTTTATTATCTCCCGTGCGCTGTCCTTTGTAAGCTTTTTGCCGCTTACCGCCTCGTAAAGCTCTCCGTCGGATGTTATTGCAAAGGCGCACGCCCCGTCGGTCAGGCGCCAATTTTCTCCGTCCCTTCCGCCGAAACCGAATACGACGGCTTTATCTGCGGGCGCTGTTTTGTTTGTCAGTGTAAACGTATTCTCAAAATTATCATAAACGGCGGCGGTGGAATACAAAACCGCCATATTTGAATTGCCGTCGTTTAAAGCGGCGGTATTTTTATCGGTTCTTTCGGCTGCTGTGGAATCGGAATTTAATTTCCAATAATCCGCAAAGTCAGCCGATTCTAAGCTGTCGTTTTCCTTAATGCTGTCGGTATAGTACGCTGCAAGGGTTTCGGTGTTTACCATTGCGGGCAGCGCCGTTACCTTTGGTATACCGAAATATGTTTTGAAAGCGTTTGAGCCGAAGTAGATATATCCGCCCGTGTAGGATGAATTTGTACCCGAGGCTACCTTATAGCCGTCAAGCCATACGGTATAGCTTTTTTCAACCATACGTATTTTAAGCTTATGTACGTCGTTCATCTTGTAATCTTTGTTTTGCGCCGCCAGTCTTTCAGTGGTTGTGCTTACCCACGTTTCGGTTTTGGCGTTTATTATCGCGCCGTGAGTGGGGTTTACCGAAAGCGCCGTGTCGCCATTATTGTTCATCCAGCTTGTACCTTTTTTCGCACCGAAGCCGAAGAACGCAACCAGATTATCGCCGTTTGTCACGTGGGAAAATTCCGTTTCCATTTCAAAATTATAATACTCTCTTGCATTATAATAAAGCAGCGAAACATTTTTAACGGTATTGCTGTTCCACTGGTCCTCAATGGATTTACGGTATAATTTTGAATTGCTTACTTCCCATTGATCCTGAATGTTTACGGCGCTCGGGTCGGTCGTTTTAAGGTCGGCGCTGTAATAAGCGTCAAAAGCCTTGGCATAATCGTCCGAAACGGCAGCCGAAACGGAAACGGAAATAACAACAATTGCGGCTGTTACCAAAAAGGAAACAGACCTTTTCAAAAAAGCTTTCATTCCCGAATTGCTCATCATTACATCTCCTTGAATACGCTACACTGATAGGTTTAACTAATTGTACCACAAAAAAGCATAATTTCATATACATATACTGCGTTAAAATATGGATAATCTGTCACATTTTAATTTTTTCTCATTGTCACTTAAAATAAGAAAGTAATAACAAATCCCACAAACAGATACTTACAAACAGATTTGATTTACGCTTTTTTCACAATAATGTCTGAATTATTGCTGATATGTCATACTGCCTTATTTTTACAAATATTCAATATTTGACCATATTTTGCTATGCTCTGTCAAAAACGTAATTTCCCGCCTTGTAAAGTTGCGTTTTGCCGCCCGCCGCATATGAAAAATCGTAAGGTGAGGTTACCGACACCTTTTTTTCGTTATAGGAAACGCTTATGCCGTGCATTGCAGCCCTGAGCTCTTTTATACCGCTTACAAATTGCGGCGAAACCGTAATTTTCCCGTAGCCGAAACCTTCTATGCGTATGCCCGCAAGATATTTGTAAAACCATACGTCAACGGGCGATCTGAAATGATGATTTAAAGAGTCTGTTCCCTCTCGCGGTATTTCAAAATCAAAGCGCTCGGGAAGTGATGTAAGCCCCTTTTGCACGCAGTATGCATACCCCGGGAACTTAGGGTTCGTAACCGTTTTATACACCGTTTCGGTATATCCGTTTTCCGAAAGGGCGTCAAAAATCATTCTAAGCCCGTGCACACCGCAAAGGAATCTGTATCCGTTGTTTTTTACAATGTTATTAAGCTCGGCTGCCGCCGCGGCTGTTTCCTTTTCGTCAAGCATTTTGCCGAATATTGCGGCAGAAAGCGCGGTTTCGTTTAAAACGGTCATTTTGCCGTTTCTGACATAGCAAGCACGAAATTCTTCTCTTATTTCGTCGGCAAGCTTTTTATAGGTACTCCCGTTTTTACCTATTTCCTCTGCCATTTCCGCCATCATAAGCGCCGCCGTTCTGTAATACACCGTATCGGTTATTTGCCTATCGCACTTATCGCCCAAGCAGCACCAATCCCCCACGCCGCTGTTTAAAAGCCGCGTTTCGCCGAGAAGGGAAAAATATTTAAGGCTCATTTGCATATTGTTCCACATTGCTTTAACTATTTTCGGGTTACCCGTGTATTTGTATAAATAATACGGTATGTGGAAAATTGCGCTGTCCCAATCGGGCCCGTTGGCAAAATTATATTCCCACAGCGGGTTTTTAACGGGAATTATGCAGGGCAGCGCTCCGCTCGGCAATTGCGCGTCCTTAAACTGCAGCAGCCATTCATAGAATACATTATATATGCTGAAATTTACTGCGCAGACTTCCGCGCTTAAAAGCCCGTCCCCCGTCCATTCGTTCTGCTCTCTTCCCGGGCAATCGGTAAGCGCGCCGTGCAAGTTGGACAAAACGGAATTTACGCACATACCGTGAATTGCGTTTAATGTGTCGTCGTCACATTTAAAGTCGGAAACCACGGGAGCATAGGTATTTGCAAATACTGCGGTAACTTCAATATATTCAAAATCCCCCTCAATTTCCGCATACCTGAAGGAATGATAACCGAAAAGCTGCTCAAATTCATCATCCTCGCCGCTTAAAACAAAGCGGTCGGTATGGCACATATCGGCGCAAACGCCGTTGTAAACGGTGCTTTGGTCGGCTTTTTGCCCCGATTTATCAAGTCTTTCAGCATATCTTACCGCAATTTCGTCCCCCGCTTTTCCTTTAACCCGAAGTCTTACCCAGCCTGCGGAATTTGTTTTAAAATCAAAAAGTCCGGCACTCAAAGCCTCGGGTTCTATTTCGGCGCGTATTTTTACGGGCGGGCACACGGCTTTTCGGTACTTCCCGCCGGGCGGCGGGCATATTTTTGCCGAATCCCAATAGGAATTATCAAATTCGGGGCTGCACCAATTTTTTATGTATCTGTCGGCAATGTGCTTTTCCCCCGAGCGGCGCAGGCTGAAAAGTATATGAGAATCGTATGTTTTCCACCGTGTATCGCTTACCACGGTTTCCTTTCTGCCCGAAAAATACTCTATTTCAAGGCAGCATATAAGCTTTACGCAGGATCGCACAGAAGAAACGCCTATATCGTTATATCCGTTATTGCCGAGTATTGCGCCTAATCTGTTATTCCCCGTTTTTAGCATTGCGGTTATATTATAAGTATTATAAACCACGGTTTTCATAGGAGCGAACGGCAGCGTGGGCAAATAAGAATCGGGTATGCGCGCCCCGTTTACATAATATGCCGCCTGACCCAGCCCGCATATATTAAGCGTTGCTTTTTTCACCCGCTCGGAAATTTCAAAGTCCCTTGTCATATACGGTGACGGCGGTTCTTTAAACGGGTCGTTCCCCCACCCCCAATCGGTTTTTATATACCGAGTTATCCACTTTGCTTTTTCAAACATCTCGCTCTCCCTCTCTGCGCTGCCTGTCTTAAAAAGTACAGCAAAGCCGACGCACAGAAATATTTTTCTATCCGCCGACTTTTTTACAGTTATGCTAAAACCTTTTTCATTGCAATGAGATCCAATATATTAAGCTTTTTATCTCCGCTTATATCGCACTTCTGATTTGCTTCCTCAATTCCCAAAAGCACCTTGCGTAAAAATACAACATCGGCGCTGTCAAGTTTATTGTCCCCGTTAACATCGTATTTCAGCAGCTCGGCACTCGTAAGCTCCGTAACCGTGGGCATATCAAAATACGTTTTGTAAGCATTTGAACCGAAGTAGATATAACCGCCGGTATAAGAGGCGTTTCTGCCCGAAGCAACCTTATAGCCGTCAATCCATACGGTGTAGTTTCTGTCTACCATACGTATCTTAAGCGTATGAACGGCGTTCATATCGTAATTCGGGTTCTGCGCTTTAAGTATCTCGTCCGTTCCGCTTATCCAAGCGCCGTCAGATGTACTCTTGCCGGGTACTATTGCGCCGAATTGCGGGTTTATGGAAAGCACCGTATCGCCCTTGTTCTTTTCCCAGCTTACGCCCTTTTCAGCCCCGAAACCGAAAAATGCTACAAGGTTATCGCCGTTTGTTATATGTGAGAATTTCGTTTCCATTTCGAAATTATAGTATTTACGGGCTTTATAGTAAAGCAGCGAGGTATGCGGGGTTGTGTTGCTGTTCCATTCGTCATCGAAAGCCTTACGGTACAGCTTTGCAGCACCGTTTTCATATGCCGTTTCCCACTGGGTTTTCATATCAACCGGGGTAGGATCGGCAGTTGTAAGGTCTTCGCTGTAATATGCGTCGAATACATTTTCATAATCGGAGATTGATTTAAGCTCGGTTACCGTGGGCTCATAAATAACGGTTGTGCCCGCTTTTGAAGCAAACCATATATATCCCGGATCAACAGCATTCGTTCCCGAATATATCCGGTAGCCGTCCATATATACGCTGACCGCTCCGGAGAGATATCTTACCGTTACCGTGTGAACGGCGGTTGCACTGTAGTTCGGAATTTGAGCCGCTCCTCTGTTGTTGCCGTCAGACAGCCAGTTTTCCTGATAGCAAGACATCAGCGCGCCGTGATCCATAAGTAAGGAATATGCCGCAACCTTATCTCTGTCCTTATACCAGTTCTGCCCCATTTCCGCACCGAAGCCGAAGAAGAACGATAAGAGCCCCGTATTGCTTGTTTGCTTATATTTAAAGGTCAGTTCAAAGCTATCGTATTCTTTTGCATTGTAATAAAGCGTTGCCATATTCTTTCGCGTTTGGTTATTCCAATCGGAAAGACCCATATCTTTATAAACAAGCCCTATGTTGTCACCGCTGAGTGCCCAATAATTACTAAAATCAGCCGGTGTCGGATCTGTGGTTTCCATATTTTCCGAATAATATGCATTGAAAACGCTTTCATAATCGGAGATTGATTTAAGTTCGGTAACCGTAGGCTCATAAATAACGGTTGTACCGGCTTTTGAAGCAAACCATATATATCCCGGGTTAACGGTTTTAGTTCCAGTGTAAATCTGATAACCGTCCATATATACGCTTACTGCGCCCGATACATATTTTACTTTTATTGCGTGGGCGGCGGTTGCGCTGTAGCTCGGAATTTGAGCCGCTCCTCTGTTGTTGCCGTCAGACAGCCAGTTTTCCTGATAGCAAGACATCAGTGCGCCGTGATCCATAAGTAAGGAATATGCCGCAACCTTGTCTCTGTCCTTATACCAGTTCTGCCCCATTTCAGCACCGAAGCCGAAGAAGAACGATAAGAGACCTGTATTGCTTGTTTGCTTATAGTTGAATGTTACCTCAAAGTTACTGTATTCTTTCACATTGTAATAAAGCGTTGCCATATTCTTTCGCGTTTGGTTACTCCAATCGGAAAGACCCATATCCTTATATTTGAGCGCGTCACCGTCGGTGGTGGTTTCCCAGTATCTGTCTAAATCGGCAGGCGCGGGGTCGGTAGTTGACATATCCTCCGAAAAATATGCTGTGAATTTTGATGTGTCAATGGTTGCCGCCGAGGCAACGAACGGAAGTGTAAGGAACGCGGTTGCGGTAACTGCCGACGCAAGCAATACCGCCGATAATTTTCTGATTTTTAATTTCATATTAAATTTTTTCATTTGCGCGGTCTCTCCTTTTTTTAAATTGAATGTGAATAATGTCCTAAAATAATTCTTATCACTCACAAATTCTATTTAGAAGTATAGCCCATATGCCCGAAAAAGTATATACATATTATATTCGTATTACGATTTTATATGGATATTATGTCACTATTCCGATTTTAGGCAGAAAAATCAGAAGTCAGCATAATGTCGGTTATTTTATTTAGTTTTAATATTTTTTTGAATACAATCGATATTTTATTGCCATTAAAATATACTTTTTATACTTTTTTTGCACGTAAATACCGCGAAACTTTTAAAAATCAAAATTAAAAATATTGACAAATTGCGCTTATCTGATTATACTTTTATTATATTGTAAAGGCGGTGGTCACTATTTTTATAATAAACGGCGCGTTTTATTCAAACAGCGAGGTTGATCTGCCCAACAACACCGAATCGCTTTTTGTTACCAGTGCGGGGCATCATATACTGCTCAACCTGAATGAATTTTCAACAATCCGACCGAACGGCCGCCGCGATTATCAGATACTTTACGTTAAAAGCGGCAAGCTACACTATACAATAGGCGAGGATGAATTTGTGTGCGGCGAGAATAACATAATAATATACCGCCCGTACGAGCCGCAGTTTTACACCTACTATCTTAAGGATAATTCGGATATATACTGGATTCACTTTACGGGAAAAGACGTTGACGAATGGCTTACGCATATCGGGCTTGACGGAAGGCGGCAATTTGCCGTTAAGGAATCGAAAAATTACGCCAAGCTGTTTGACGTTATAATATCCGAGCTGCAAAGAAAGCTGCCGAATTACGTTGAAATAGCCAATCTTGAATTTAAGGAGCTTTTATACCTTTTTTCAAGGGGCATATACCAGATGAACCTTAAAAAAACAAACCTTTCAAAAGAGGTTACCGATACCATATCCTATTTCAACAAAAATTATAAAGAGCCGTTTATCGCCGAAAAATACGCCGCGACCCTTAATATGAGCGTAAGCTGGCTCAGAAAGCTTTTCAAGCAGCAGGTGGGCATAAGTCTTAATAAATACCTTACCAACTTAAGAATAAACAAAGCCAAGGCGCTTATGTGCTCGGATCTGCAAATAGGCGATATTTCCGAAATGGTAGGCTTTCAGGATCAGCTGTATTTCAGCAGGGTATTCAAGCAAAGCACAGGACTTTCGCCGCGCGAATATAAAAACCAACAAACCAATCTTGCGGTACTCTCGGTAAATCAAGTGCCGTGGAAAGAAA
The DNA here is from genome assembly GCA_934486705.1 of uncultured Eubacteriales bacterium. GTDB lineage: Bacteria > Bacillota > Clostridia > Oscillospirales > Acutalibacteraceae > UBA737. The sequence goes on along the minus strand of CAKSQS010000017.1, from coordinate 11,794 downwards.
CCAAAATAAAGAACGAAAGAGGAGTACACTATGCGCCTAAGTACCGCGAATGAAAAAATGATTGAGGAATTACTCGGTAAAATGACCCTTAAGGAAAAAATCGGGCAGCTATACCAGGTAGGTCCGTCGCCAGTAGGCGGGTTTAATATATCGGCGGAGGACGCACGGCAAATGCTCGAAAGCGGCAAAATAAGTGAGGAAGAATACACCTCTATAATAGAAAATTCCCTGCTTGACGGCAGAGAGGATATGATAAGAGAGGGGCTTATCGGCTCGTTTATAGGCATAAACGACCGCCGCAAGGCAAACCGCCTGCAAAAAATCGCGGTTGAGGAAAGTCGCCTTAAAATACCGCTTGTATTCAGTATGGATGTTGTGCACGGGCATAAAACCATATTTCCCATTCCGCTCGGCGAATCCTGCTCCTTTGACCCCGAGCTTTTTTACGAAACCGCCCGCGCCGCCGCAAAGGAGGCTGCGGAGGATAACGTAAACTGGACGTTTGCGCCAATGATAGATGTTTCCCGCGACGCGCGCTGGGGCAGAGTAGCCGAGGGCGCGGGCGAGGATACATATTTAACGTCCGTATATGCCAAGGCAAAGGTAAAAGGTTTTCAGGGGGACAACCTTTCAGCGCCCGACAGCATAGCCGCATGCGCAAAGCACTTTGCGGCATACGGCGCGTGCGAAGGCGGAAGAGACTACAACACAACCGATATGAGCCTTAACAGGCTTAACGAGGTTTATCTGCCGCCATTTGCCGCCGCGGCAGCTGCCGATTGCGCCACGTTTATGGCGGCGTTTAACGATTTAAACGGACTGCCCTGCACTATGAATCCCTTTTTGCTGAAAACCGTTCTGCGTGAGCAGTGGGGCTTTAACGGCACTGTTATAAGCGACGCGCACGGCATTGAGGAGTGCATAGCCCACGGCACTGCCGCAGACCCTGCGGACGCGGCGGCAAAGGCACTGAAAGCCGGCGTTGATATGGATATGGGAACCGAATTTTACACAAATCACCTTGAAGAGCTGCTTGACAGCGGTAAAATAGAAATGACAGATATTGATACCGCCGTGCGGAATATTTTAAGGCTTAAAGCTGCGTTGGGGCTTTTTGAGCGTCCGTACGCCGAAGAGCCCGAAAAAAGCTGTGCTTTAAGCCCCGAGCATATGGCACTTGCAAAGAAAGCCGCAGTAAAATCAGCGGTTTTGCTTAAAAACACGGGTGTTCTGCCGCTTGATAAGAAAGAAAAAATTGCCGTGGTCGGCTTTTTTGCCGACAGCGCGTTTGATATGCTCGGCACTGCGGGGCAAATAAGCGGGTCGGAAAGCGACGTTATAACCCTTGTTTCGGAATTGAAAAACCGAAATACCGATTTTATCTATTCGCCCTGTATAGATACTTCATATAAGCTTAATTCCGACGAGCTTGACAAAACGGTTTCGGGGTGCGATACCGTAATAGCCTGCATAGGCGAGCGCCTGTGCGAATCGGGCGAGGCAAATTCACGGAGCGATATTTCCCCCGCGGGCGACCAGAACAAAATGATAGAGCAGCTGCGCAAAGCGGGCAAAAAGGTTATAACCCTGCTTTTTACCGGCAGACCTATGGCAATAAGCAAAACGGCGGAAAATTCCGATGCCCTGCTTACCGTATGGCATCCGGGAACACAGGCAGGTCCTGCCATATGCGACCTGCTTTTCGGGGACGAAACGCCGAGCGGAAAGCTTACAATGACATTCCCGCAAAATTCCGGTTCAATGCCCGTTTATTACAACCATGTGCCTACAGGCAGACCCGCAGACGAAACGAACTGGACCTCGAAGTACAAGGATTGCCCCTATACTCCCCTTTTCCCGTTCGGGTTCGGACTTTCGTACACAAAATTCGGCTATTTCGATTTTAAGTGTGAATTTAAGGATTCGTGCCTTTTGTGCTCGGTAAAAATTAAAAACACGGGCAATTTTGCGGGTGAAGAAACCGTTCAGCTTTATACGCACCGTCTTGACGCCGAAACAACCCGCCCCGTAAAGGAACTTAAAGCCTTTAAAAAGGTATTCTTATTGCCGGGTGAAGAAAAAACGGTGGAATTTTCAGTTCCGCACAGCTGTTTTGCCTATTACGATTTCGGCGGGAATATTATAAATAATAAAAGCAGGTACGAGGTGTTTATAGCCCCCGACTCCGCAAGCGGCGAGCCGATTTATATTACCTTTTGAAGTTAGACGTTAGATAACACCCCCTGTCGGCTTTCTTGCCTAAAGGGAGCTGTTGAGCGAAGCGAAACTGAGGGATTGTTACAAACTAAGGCACAGTGAAAATTTTAAACTTAAATGAACACCCCTCAGTCGTGCATACGCACGCCGGCTCCCCTCTATTTGCTAACGCAAAAGAGGGGAGCCTTTTGATTTAGTAGCCGCATATTTTCTTTAATTTAATCAGATCTCTTATATCAAACGCGGCGTCCTTATTAACATCGTGTCCGTATTTAACGGTACTGCAAAGCAGCGCCTTTTTTATCAGCGCAATATCAGCCGCTGCCGTTCTGCCGTCGCGGTCTGTATCGCCGTCTGCGTAATAGGGCATATCGGTAATATTGCCGCTGCTGTCAAGCGCGGTCAGCGTTATTTCCGAAATCAGGCATTCGTTGGTTGCGTAGTAAGAAATTGCGCCGCGTTCGGCAATATTATCGGGCAGAGTTAAACTCTTTTTGTATATAAGCGTAGCCCCGTCGTTTTCATAAAGCGAAACCGTGCAGGTGTTTTTCACTGTCCTCACGCGCATAACATATGTGCCGCCCGTAAAATCCGCAGAAATATTTGTGACCTTTAGCAGCTGAGCTCCCGAGGCGTGCGCCCACAGCTCATTTTTGCTTACTGCCGAAACAAACCCGGAGTTCAGTCCCTTGCCCTGCTTGCCGAAATTCCAGTTTTCCCCGTTTGCAAGGTCTGTGTGCTTTCCTGCCCATGTCTCGCGAAAACCGACGGACACCGCGCCCCACAGTCCATTCGGATTGACCACCTTAAAACGAACGGTGGTTTCAAAATTTCTGAGGTCAACCCCTTTTGGTGTAAGCGCCGAGTCCGTGCCGCAAATAACAGCACCGTACCTTGAAGAATCGGGATTTTTTTCCGACGCCATATTTGGTTCGGCTGTTACCCCCGAATCTGTGGTATTCCACCTGAACGATACAGTTTGCCTTTCATAGCCGTAGGCGCTGTCATTCATATATGCGTCAAACTGCGACAGGGAATTTTTACCGGATAAATCCCATTTTTTCACATAAAGCCCGAAATAATCAAACGGCTGACCGTCCTCGTCCAAGGGGGTTACGGTTACCTCTTTCAGCAGGCAGTCGTTTGTTGCATAGTAGGATATTGCGCCGCTTTCCGCAACAGTATCGGGCAAATTCAGGGTTTTTGAAAAAAGAAGCTCATTTGCCGAATTATATATAAACATTTTGCATTCTTTTTCCACAACGCGCACTCTGAGCATATAATAATCTTTACCGAACGCCGCACCGCCGACGGTAGTATCGCAAAGCTTTGCGCCGCCCGAAAACAACCAAGCCGTATTGCCGCCCGCCGCGCAGGCAAGCGCGGAAACAGCGCCGCCGTTTTGCCTGCCGAGACTGTCCCAGCTGCCGAGATTTGCTGAATGTTGCCCGGGGACTGTCTCGCGGAATCCCACCGCAACCGTGCCGAGGTTTCCGTTATCGTTATTCAGCTTGAATTTTACCGTGGTCTCGAAATTATGCAGATCGATATTCTTAGGTGTAAGCGCCGCCGCACTGTCGGGCAGGCTGCCGCCCCATCTGCCGTTTTCTTTATCAGATTCCTTGCACATCCAGGCATTCTGCCTGAGAGTTGAAGTGCTCTCATTATAAACCCAGCGGTAATCTGCGCTTTGCTTTTCGTAGCCATACACCTTATCGTTCATATAGGCGTCAAAGTCCGTGAGTTGATCGGCAGAGGAAAAGTCCCATATGCGCGAATACTCGCAAACGGCGTTTTCATGTATTGAAATACTGCTCCAGCCCTGTGTTCCTGTTTTTATCACGGTTATATTGTCTGCCGTTACATAAAAACCTGCGCCGTCGGAGTCAGCGGCTATTTTTTTCAGTTCCTTTCCGTCCACCGTAACGGCTGCGGGATCGGTACCGTATGCTAAAACGGTTGCAGCACCGTTCCCCTCTCCCGCAGAAAGGGTATACCCGTATTTTTCGGGTTTTGAGGTATACAGAACCGCGTTTCCATCATCTGCGTAAAAAGTCTTTGTGCGCTCGGTTTCAGGCGGGGTGACTATCAATGCCTTTACCGCCGTGCCGTTTTCTATCCGGTCGCACAGCCTTAGACTTGCCGAGAGCGTAACGGGAAGTATCGCTCCGCTTCTGAAATAAGCGGGTGCGGTATCAAGCGGGGCACTGACCGACTGTGTACTGCCGCCGCTGACAATAGCCCCGCTGTACAAATCGTACCATCTGCTCGCGGGAAACGTAACGCTTTTTACGGTGCTGCTTTCAAGCACGGGCGATACAAGTATTTCATCACAGAATATATACGTATCATCCGCAGCGGCAATGCTTTTTTCATCGGGGAAAGCCATAGCAAGCGCCTGCATCATCGGCGCACCCGTTTTTCCCGCGTTTAGGGCGCTGCTGTAAATGCTGTCAAGCAAGTTTTCGCGCAGCCAATAATATTTTTTATATACGTTTTCGCCCTCTGTTCCGAAATCCCACGGGAAACGCGTGGTTGTGCCGTGAGCCCGCATTATAGGGCTGAACGCACTGAGCTGCACGCCGCGGCAATATACTTCGTTTGTGGGCTTGCCCTCGTAGCCCGCAAGATCACCGCCCCACATTGCAAAGCCCGAAGCCCCTGCGGAGAGCCCCGCAGAAAGCTGCTGGCGTAAGCCTCTGAAATTTGCCGCCTGATCGCCCGAGAAAAACGCCGTATATTTCTGCGAGCCCGCAGCTGCGGCGCGCGCAAAGGTTGCAAAATCGCTGCCCGCCGCGCTTGAAAGGGCATTGTAATAGCTCTTGGCGTACATAACGGAGAATTTATTATGTCCCTTATAGCCTGTAGTGCCATCGAAAAACACCGTGCTTGTCTGTATCAATTCCCCGAAATCAAGTATTCCGCCTTTCAGCCCCAAATTCAAATAAGGCTTTAACCACTCGTTCATAAGTTCTGATGAATTACTGTTTGTAAAATCAATAAAGCAGCCGCTGTCTGTGCCGTCGGTATTTTTCAGTATGGGTAAATCGGCTGCGGCAACACCGGGCAGCAATGTCTTTTGGCTCTCCCTTTCAAGGTCGGGTCTGTTCCATTGCAGCATACGCGTACCCGTTTTGCCGAGTATATCGTAAAAGCTCTTTTGCTCTTCGGCGTTAAACTCGCGCTCGTCCGTAGCGCCCTCAAGGTACATTGCGGCAATATCGGGCGTGCCGAGCTCCGAAAATTTATTCATTACCCTTTGCAAAAGCGAAGAAACATCGGTAATATCTTTCCCGTATGTAAACCAGTAATTAGAGCCCGCACCCGCAAGGTATCTGTAAGCCCATTTCGGCAAAACAATACTTCTTCCCGTAAGCTTGGTATAGCCGTCTATATTTTCAAGCGGAGTTCCCGCCCAGATGTAAAAATCCAATACAGGACCGTCAAAATCAAACGAACAGGTCTCGGGGTCGGTATAGCCTATATCCACCTTTGCAGAGTAATAGGAATCATAATAAAACGTATAGCCTGCGTTATTGTAAAGCAGCGGAACATTTTTATAGCCGCGCCAAAGCTCGGCATTTACCGCATTTTCGCCGTGATACCCGCAGTCAACATTCCACATTATCGTTCGTCTGCCGTTTTGGTTAAGCCCGCCGAAGCGCTCGCCCGTGCCGTAAATAACATCTGTTTCTTCAATCGGCAGGCTTAATTTCACCGCGTTGTAATCATTGCGGGAGTCAGTACCGACCTGCACTCCCGAGCTTTTAAACGCAGTAACCCTTGTTCCCGCGGCGTTGTAATAATCGAGCGTGAAATAATCCGTACTGTTTGTAAAAACAACATATGTGCCGTCTCCGCCTACCGCCCTTACGGTAAAGCTGTTTGCGGCTGCATCCGTATATTCAAGACCGTAAAAATCATCGGTCGCAAAATCGCCCGCCGTTTTGCCGAACAGCCTCACGCCGCCTGTTTTCGGAAAAGCTAAGGTAAGCGGATATGTATAAAACGAACAGGCGGCGCTGATTTCCAGCCTGTCGCTTTTCTTTTCAAACTTCTTTGCTTTACCTAATGCGGAATAGTCGCTTTCCGTTTCCGGTGCGGAAGGACCTAAAGCGGCTGTTCCGAAAGGATCATATACACTGTCAGCCGCGATATTTATAAGCAGCCCCGAAAAAACCAAAGAAAAAGCCGTTAACACTGCTATAATTTTTTTCATTATTTTTTCTTTCCCCCGTGAAATAATGTTTTACTGTTTATCCGCCCACCAAAAAGTATATTGCATAGGCTCGGCGGTGATTTTTTCCCCGCTGCACTCTGCGTTAATATTGCTCATTTGCACATCTGCAGCTCCGCTGTTGCGCAAAAGGTGCTTTGCCTTTTCGCAGTATACACCCGAAATTTGAATTTTGCCTTTAACGTTTTCACCGAAATTTACTACCGAATCAAGCTCGGCTGTTTCCCCGCAAAAAATATCCGATATTTTTACATTTTTAAACTCTGTGTCGCAATCGGAATGTATAACCGCACATGTACCGCTGTAGGCGTAAATTTTATCCAACGAAACATAGCTCATAGGGCCTGTAAGCCGCACCGCCCTTATTGCGCGCGAGTGTATATTTGATATTTTAATATTAAAAAGCTCGCCCATTTTTATATCGCGCGAATGTATATATCCGCTGTCGCCCAGCATTACCGAGCAGCCGCCGCGGTATGGCAGGTTCTCGTCAATTGTGTTTACTATTGTATCCGCCGAAACCGAATAAATGCGGCAGCCGCTTTTTGCAAGAAGGCGCAGCTGCCCCGTCCAGCAGAATGTATAGGAACGAATATTTTTTATGATTATATCGTGTATATCATTACTTTTACCCGGCACTCTGTGCTTAAGCTCCTCTTTACCGCACAGTGCCGTAAGCGCCACGGTATCGTCAACGGTAAATCCGCTTATATTCTCTATCAATATATCGTGGCAGCCCATACGCAAATCTATTCCGTCGCTGTTCTGCAAATAAACATGCTCGTAGTCGGGCGGCAAATATTCCGAAGTATGCCCGCCGCAGTCGTCCGAGCAGGAAAGATCCGCCTTAAAATCAATATTACGCACAGTGCCGTGCGAGCAGTAAAGAAAGCACAGCCCCCAATACCTGTGGTTTGTAACGCTTATATTTTCAACCGCAAAGCCCTCTACATTGCTTAAAACTATTGTACAATTATTATGTAGCGATTTCGGCAGGTTTTTTGAATGTTCCGAGTACCCGTTGTAATTTCCGCCGTCAAGAACTGCATGTCCCATACCCTTTATATAAATATTGCGCTGTATGTTTTGCTCGGTATGCTCCGCATAGCAGTTTTCGTTGCAAATTGCATTGCAAAATGTGCCGTCCGCCATTCTTATACAGCAGTTATCAAGCAGCAGCGTAAAATCATCAGGCAGCAATATCGAGGCTTCAAGCTCCCATACGCAGTTCCCCCTTGTGGCGTTATACTTAGGTATTTTTACAAGCCTGCTGCCGTCAGCGCACGCAGCTTTTATTGCCTCGTTTATTCTTGCAGCATCCGTTATTGCCGAAAAAGTATTATCATTTGGCGTAATACACATTTTTTAAAAACTCCCGTCATTTCCGATTCCGAACAAATTGCATTTTTTATTATAAGTGTACCAATTTCCCGTGTATATGTAAATACACTTTATGTGACACTATTAAAAAAATATGGAAAAACCGAAACGTACCATGCTTTATCACGGAAAAATCAAAACCACCGGTTAAACCGGTGGTTTGCTCCACCCCTAAAAGGGGTATTGAAAGTTTAGCACCGCATTACATTCTCCGGCAACCGCTCAAGTGCGGTTGTATTTTTTTGCCTACTTTCTCTTGTCACCCGTAAACGGGTCAGTAAATTCTTTTATACTAATCTGGTCTGCTGCATAATCTTCTTCTAACTGATTCCTTATGTATTCCACTATAACTTTTTTATTTCGACCGACTGTATCCACATAATATCCTCTGCACCAAAAACTTCTTGAACCGTATTTGTATTTTAAATTTGCATGTCGGTCGAAAATCATCAATGTGCTTTTTCCCTTGAGATATCGCATGAATTGTGCTATACTTATGTGCGGTGGGATACTTACCAGCATATGTATATGGTCGGGGCACGCTTCTGCTTCTATTATTTCTACTCCCTTTTGATTACATAATTTCCTAAGTATTGCTCCTATATCCTTTTTCAGTTTGCCATATATCTCTTTTCTCCTATACTTTGGAGCAAAAACTATATGGTACTGACACCTATATTTGCTGTGTGCTGTACTTTTTATCTCATTATTTTCTTTCATTTGAAAAACCTCCTGTTTTTTAGTAATGCGGTCGCCAAACCACTACTATTTTACAAGAGGTTCTTCTTTTTTTCAAAGTCTTTCGGCTCGCACCAAGCTCTCCGTCTTTTTTGTCGCTCCGCTCTTTTTTCTTCCCTCGGTAGAACCGAGGGTTTATTCCCACGTCTAAAGACACCAATAAAAACGGGCTTTTACGCATTATTGTAAAAGCCCGATTTTTTATAACGTATTTAATTTAAAACCGAAGAATTTTGTCGGTTCAGCATATCTTCATATTCCGCCGCCGGAACGGGTCGGCTGAAATAATACCCCTGCATTTGGCGGCAGCCGAAGCCTAAGAGCATTTCCGCCTGTTCCTTTGTTTCCACACCCTCGGCGATAACGGGCACTTTAAGTGCCTTTGCCATATTTATAACCGCCGAAATTATTATTTTGCTTTTTTCCTTTTCCTCTGTTTCCGATAAAAATTTCATATCCAGCTTCAATTTATCAATGCTTATGTCTTTAAGCGAATTGAGGGAGGAATACCCCGAGCCGAAATCGTCCATTTCAACAATAAAGCCATGCTCTCTGAGATTTTTTACGGCGGTTAAAAAAATATCGGTATTATCCATATATGCGCTTTCGGTTATTTCAAGGTGAATAGCATTTGCGGGCACGCCGTACTCCCGCATAATATTAAGCAGACGGTCGCACAAATCCTTTTGGTAAATATCCACCCTTGAAAGATTTACCGAAATCGGAATAATTTCACTGCACGGAAATTCTAAGCGCCACTTTTTAATGTAAGCGCAGGTTTTTTCAAAAACAAATGCATCTGCCCTGCTTATACTGTCGCTTTTTTCAAGCAGCGGGATAAACGTTGCGGGTGAGATCATTCCCGTTTCGGGGTGATTCCAGCGAATAAGCGCTTCAGCGCCTATAATTTTGTTGCTTGAAAAATCAAACTGCGGCTGAAACCAAACCTCAAACTGCTCTTCGTCTATTGCGGTTTGAATATCGGCTAACAGCTCCTGCTGCTCTTTTTCAACCGCCATCATTCCCTTTTCGTAATACGCAATTTTCCTTTCCATATTACCCTTTATGGATTGCAGCGCAAGTAAAGCCTTGTAGCTCATAATATAAGTATCGCAATCCGTTTCGCATAGGTCGTAAACCCCCATATGGAGCTTTATAGGCATACGCAGGTCATAGGATTTAAAGCAATCCTTAAAATTATCATAGCACTCCGCAACGCTTACCGCGTCATCTGCGCAGAAACGCACAAAATGGTCGGCATTAAGATGCGCCGCAAAGCTGTCCTCCGAGTTAAAACGGCGCATATAATTTGCAAGGTCCTTTAAAAGCTTATTTCCCACATCGTATCCGTAAATTCCGTTAATATCTCTGAAACGGTCAATATTATAGCGCTGAATACGGTATTTCCTGCCGGGATTTTCGCTTATCCACCGATTTGCGCGCTTATGAAAGCCGCTTGAATTGTAAAGCCCCGTAAGCGGGTCACGCTCGCTTAATATAATTTCGGATATATCTCTGCACACCATAACTATTACGCTTTTATCGCTGCCGAAGTAACTGAATGTAATTTCCTTGCAAAGCGAGGTGTTTTCACTTTGCAGCGTGGTGCTGAAATTCACACTGTAATGTTCCTTTGTTTCCAGTTCCTTTTTTACGTGCGGTAAAACAAGCGCGTTCACAAGCGCCGAGCGCTCAGGCTCGGAAAATTTATCGGTCAGAGTTTTTATAACCTGCGTATCGTAGCTCATTTCGGCATATTTTTTAATATTATGCTCTGTCAATCTGTCCGAAATATTCATAACGCGCGAGGTATCGCTGTCTATCAGCACAATTTCGTCAAAGCAATCCTTAATCAACTCGGTTATAAGGGCTGCGTCCGAAATTTTTGAAAATACATCGTCGACAAGCGGCATTATAGCAACTCTCCCTCATTTTTCTTTCTGCGTTTTTCCTTTTTTCAGGCTGTACATTTCTTTATCGGCACGGAAAACCAACCCCTGTATATCATCGGAATCGCCGAGATATTTTGAGCACCCCATACTAACGGTGACCGCCTTTCCGCCGCCGTAAGCAATATGCTGTTTTTCAATATATTCTTCAAGCTCGGCGCAAACCGAACCAAAATCGGCGTCGATATCCCTGACCGTATAAAGCGCAAATTCATCTCCGCCGTATCTGCCGCAAGAGCCGTTTACGGTTTTGGTGTATTTTTTCAGCGCGGCGGCAATTTCCTTTAAAACGCGGTCGCCTTCGTTATGACCCTCCGTATCGTTAATGCTTTTAAAGGAATCAATATCAATAAACAAAAAGTACATATCCTCGTTAACCTTGAGCGATTTAATATCATCCTCAAGACGCTGCAAAAATTCGCGGCGGTTTGAAATTCCCGTAAGCGGGTCAAGTGAAATAAGCCTTTCCAGTGAATTTATATATGCCAGTAAATAGGATATTACTATTCCGACCGATAAAATCGGAATATCCTGCACAATTATCTGAATTATTCCGCATATTATCGGCGGTATAACAAATGTGACCAATTTAAGCAAATAGCCGCGCTGTGCGAAATTCTTCCTTGAGTTGGCTTTTAAAAAGCACCTTACAGCCGAAATTACAATATATCCGTAGGAAAGCACCTGCTGCGCATAAAAAAGCTTTCCACGGTAGTATTTACCGCTTGCGTCAATGTAGAAAAGGCAGCCGTTAAAGGTATTTACGGCAAGCAAGATCACAAGCAGAGCCAAGGGGACAAAATAAAGAGCGAGCAGCTTTTTATTTTTCGGTATGCCGCTTTTCTGAACCATCTCGGTATAAATAAGCCAGCAAAGTGACGACACCCCGAAGGAAATGAAATAACAGTAATCTATCAAATACCTTGCCGCAGCGGGTAAATTTATAGACTCGGCAAAGCATAAATTCCAAAGAAAATCGCATACATTGGCGAATGTTGCAAGATACACCGAGTAAGAAAACACCCGATTTTTATTTGATTTATCAAATTCGGAGTCCGATAGGTTTACCGCTATTATAAGCATTATAACAACGCAAAGAATATTTATTTCCGAATATAGCAAAATTGCGTTAATACCAATACCCCCCCGTCATAACGCACCGTCCGATTTTACGCGGCTCAGCACCGAAAAATTATTGTCTGTCTGTCTGTCTGTCTGTCTGTCTGTCTGTCTGTCTGTCTGTCTGTCTGTCTGTCTGTCTGTCTGTCTGTCT
>CAKSQS010000016.1 GCA_934486705.1 uncultured Eubacteriales bacterium | reverse complement strand
GTGCCGCTTTCAATAATTTCACCGTTTGCCAGCATATAAATTTTATCGGCAAAGCGGGTTGTGGAAAGCCTGTGAGAAATAATTATTACTGTTTTATCGCTCGATAGCTCGGTTACGGTTTTATTAAGGGTATATTCCGCAATCGGGTCAAGCGCGCCCGAGGGTTCGTCTAATATTATTATATCGGAATCGGCGTAAAGCACCCGCGCCAATGCTATTTTCTGCTTTTCGCCGCCCGAAGGGTTAAAGCCGCCCTCGTCAAATTCCTTTGTAAGCTGTGTTTCATAGCCGTTCGGCAGGGTTTTAAATTTATCCCAAAACGCGGATTTTTTAAGCGCCTCATCCGCCCTTTTTATATCAAGCGGTTTATTATCGGCTGATATATTGTGCGCAAGGTCGGTTGCTATAAGCTCGTAATCCTGAAACAAAACGCCGAAGCAACCCCTGTAATCCGCAATTCGGTAGTTTTTTATATTCTCCCCGCCGTAGCTTATTTCGCCGCCTGTTGGGTCGTAAAGCCTTAAAATCAGCTTTATAAGCGTAGATTTACCCGCGCCGTTAAAGCCCACAAGCGCAACCTTTTCGCCTTTTTTAAAAGAGCAGTTAACCCCCTTTAGGGTCGGCTCACTGTTGCCGGGATATGTAAATTCCACATTGCGAAGAACTATATCGCCGCCCGCGGGTAAGGCTTTGCGCCCGTTATCCTCCATAGCGTTTTCGGTTTCCGAAAAGCGACGCAGCTTTTCAATATAAAGGCTGTGGTTTTGAAATTCCGATAAATTTGAAACGGCGGTCAAAACCTTTCCGTTAAGGGTCTGGGTTGAATTATAAACGCCGAGCAGCGAGCCTAAGCCGAACTTACCGAGCACCAAAGCTTTAAAAAACAGGTAAGAAAGATATACCCCGCCTATTATAAGGTTGGCTGCGGAGTTTGTTGCGACATTCAGTGCGATTATGGGCTTTTGCCGCTTTTTAACTATCTCGCGCATATCCTCTGTAGAATCGGTTAAATCCTTTTCCAGTTTCGGGCTTATATTGCCGGTTCTTAAATCCTTTACATAATCTGCAAGGTAAAAAATTCTGCTCACATAGTCGCTGCGTCTTTGCACGGGCACAATTTCCTCTTGCATTTTCATTGCGCGCTTATTTACCGCGCGTCCGGAAAAATATGTAAGCGGAATTAAAAACACTAAAATCAAAAGCGAGGACGCATCAACCGAAACAATGTATGCGCCCGCGATAATGCTTACCGTAATTCGGCTTAAAAGCGTATTAAACGCCCCAACCGCTCCCGTTATGTGGTCGGGCGCTTTTTGCATTGCCCAAACAAAGTCGTTGTAAAATTCCGAGTCGTCATACCTTGCAAGCTCTAAAGAAGCCGCCTTTTCATAAAGCCGCATACGCATTTTCATTTGTATTTTTTCCCTTTCTCCGGGCGCTATGTAAGCGTCGAAAACGGTGTTTAGCATCAGCTTTATAAACACTGCTATTGCCACCGGAATTAAAAAATACAGCACGTCGGTAAGCGTTTTCTTCTGCTCAACGCAGCTTATAATATACGCCGTTAAAAATGTGTGCTCAAAAAGCGTTACAACATCGCCGAGCACGGTCTGCATAAGCGTAAACACGGTGTATGCGGGCGCAATTTCAAACTGCCACTTAAGCGCGAAAAGCGTATTTGACAGGGTGCTGTGTTTTTTGGGAGTTTTCTTATTCATACGCCGCCTCCGTCAAATAATTTTGCGCCTGCTTTTTAAACATTTCGGCGTATACCCCGCCGTTTTCAAGCAGCTTTTTATGGGTGCCCTGCTCTGCCAATTTGCCCTTATCAAAAACAAATATTTTCTCGCACACCGCAGCCGATGAAAGGCGGTGCGATACTATTACCGATAAAACGTCTTTATTTTTGCAAAGCCCCGCCATAGTTTCAAACATTTTGTATTCCGCAATCGGGTCAAGCGCGCTTGAGGGTTCGTCAAGCAGTATTACGTCGCTGTTTTTCGCCACCGCACGGGCAATGGCTATCTTCTGCCGCTGCCCGCCCGAAAGCTCCGCGCCGTTTTCGTCAAATTCTCTTGTAAGCACGGTGTCTATACCGTTTTTAAGCTTTAAAATATCCTCGTAAACATCACTCTTTTTAAGGGCTGCCGTCACTCGGTCACGGTCTTCGTCAGTCTTCACCTCATCCAAAAGCACATTTTCCGCCACTGTTGCCGAAAACATGGCAAAATCCTGAAAGGCAACGCCCATATGCTTTCGGTACTCATTAACATCGTATTTTTTAATATTAACGCCGTTTAAAAGTATTTCGCCCCTTTCGGGATCGTAAAACCGCATAAGCAGCTTTAAAAAGGTGCTTTTACCGCTGCCGTTAATACCAACAAGCGCGTTTCTCTCGCCACGCTTTAGAACAAGGCTTATATTTTCAAGCGCGTAATTTTCCGCCCCGTCATATTTAAAATATACGTTTTTAAACTCTATGCTTTCCACGCGTTCGGGCATTTCAAGTCCGCCCGCAGTCTCGTCTATTTTAGGCTTATACGCGAAGAACTGCTTTAAATTTTCTATAAACTCCGCGTCGGTAAACAGCCCCGAAACAGACCGCTCAAAATTGTTAAGCATCCACGAAACGCTTACTATCGCGTTTAAAAGCACAATTAAATCAGAAACGCCTAATTTCCCGTTTATGCCGAGTATTGCGGCGCAAAGCCACATTCCCTCGTAGCCGAGCAAAAACATTAAAATATTTTTTGCCCCCGAATAAAGCGATTTTTTAAGCGCGTACCGCCGCGCCACCTCAACCGTTCTTTTTGCTGCAAGTCCGTATGCCTCTTTAAGCACGCCGAAAAAGCCGGTGGTTCTGATTTCGGCGGCATACTTGCGGAAATACAGTACGCGGTTTACATAATCCTTTTGCCGCCGCGCGGGGGTTGAGTCCCTGTCTATTTCAAATGTCACACGACCTAACTTTTTGCCGAAAAACAGGTTGCCTATAAGCGGCAGAGCAATAAAAATAAGTGCAAGCGGGGTTATTTTTGCCATTGTAACAATAACGGTTACAGAGGATATAAGCGCGGAAACGGCAGCGGAGCAATTATTAAGCACCGACACTGCGCGCGCGGCAGCCTCGGAAGCCGCTTTGGTGTAAATATTGTAAAACTCCGGCGTTTCATAGCAGGAAATATCGGCGGTCTGCGCCTTTTTAAACAGCTTTAAATTAAGGCGGTAACCTATTTTAATATATTCCCTGTACATATAGCTTTCATAAAACCATGCGTTATATATATTTATAAGAACGCCGATAACAGCCGCCGCCCAGATAAAAATGAGAATATCGGAAAATTTGCGCTCGCCCGCCGCGCCGAAAAGATACTGTAAGAAAAATACCGAATAAAACACCCACTGCGCAAAGCCGAGCAGTGTTGTGAAAAAATTGAGTATTACCGCCGCCGGGGAAATTTGCCAAACAAGTCTTAAAAAATAAAGATTATTTTTTATTGCCGATATCTTTTTCTTTCCGTCCTTTTTCATATGCTCCCCCAAAAACTTCCTTTAATTTGATTTTACCATATAAAGGAAGAAGCCGCAACGGTCAATGTTTATATGTTTTTAAATATTTTTTATCCGATTGTTTTTTATTGACAAATACACTGATTTATGATAATATCATTATATCCTGAGGGAGTAGTGGCGCGCATAAAGCGCGTTGCAAGTCGACATATCGGCATTTTTGCCCGGCTTGTATTAAATAACGAGACTCGGTGCCGCGTGGCACACGGGTCTTTTTTTATCGGGGGTAAATTTTATGAGTATTATTGAGCTTTTTTTAATTGCGGTAGGTCTTTCTATGGACGCATTTGCCGTTTCGGTATGTAAGGGGCTGTCCACGCGGCAGCTGAAACCGAAGCATTACTTAATAATCGGCGCGTGGTTCGGCGGTTTTCAGGCGTTAATGCCCTCTATCGGTTACCTTTTGGGCTCAACCTTTGAAAAATATATAACAAGGTACGACCACTGGGTGGCGTTTGTTCTGCTCTCGTTTATAGGCGGAAATATGCTTAAAGAGGGCTTTTCAAAGGATACCGAAACCACCGATTCATCCTTCAGCATATCTGCAATGGCGGTGCTGGCGGTTGCCACAAGTATTGACGCGCTCGCCGTAGGCATAACCTTTGCGCTGCTGCCCGACGTTAACATTATAGCAGCAGTGTGCTTTATAGGCGCTATAACCTTTATTATTTCGGGCGTAGGGCTTAAGGTCGGCAATGTTTTCGGGCTGAAATACAAAAACAAAGCGGAAATTGCCGGCGGAATAATACTTATTTTAATCGGTATAAAAATACTGCTTGAGCATTTAGGCGTTATAAATTTTTAAAGTAAAATGCTTTCAAGCGCCGAAACGCTTTCGGCTATAGCGCCCGCTCCCGCATTTTCAAGCTCGTGTCGGTTGCCGAAGCCGTAAAGCACGCCTACAGACGCTATTCCGTTAAATTTAGCCCCCTCAATATCGTGAAAACGGTCGCCCACCATAACGGCGGCCGTTTTGTCTTTTATGCCGCAGGCGTTTATAACGTATTCTATTACCTGATATTTTTCATTGCGCGTATCGTCAAAGCTTGCGCCACCTATAAAATAAAAATATTTTGATAACCCGAAATGCTCCAAAATGATTTTTGCAAATTTCTCGGGCTTTGAGGTCGCAAGCACTGTTTTCTTCCCCGCGCTTTGCAGCTTTTCAAGCAGCGCGGGTATTCCGGGGTACACCTCGCAATCCAGCACGCCCTTAACGTGGTAATATTCGCGGTAGTATTCAACCGCTTTTTCCGCCATCTCATCGTTCAGCCCGCAAAACTCCGAAAAGCCCGTTTTAAGCGGCGGGCCTATAAAGCGGCAAAGCGTTTTATAGGGCGGTATTTTCTCCCCCATTTTTTCAAGGGCGTATTTCACCGAATCGGTAATTCCCTTTGCGGAATCGGTTACAGTTCCGTCCAAATCAAAAAGTATATATTCAAAGCTTTTCATTTTATCACCCGCCTTATTTTAACATAATTCTTGCATAAGTTAAAGAATAAGAAAAAAATTTACTTTTAGGACTTAATTTTTTATTGACTGGGGCGCATTTTAGTAGTATTCTTAAATACGTAAAAAATATAGGAGGTACTGTAAAATGTTTAAATCAGAATACTTAAACAGAGTATACGAAGGCGTTGAAAAGCGCAGCCCCGGCGAAAAGGAGTTTTTGCAGGCTGTACGCGAGGTTTTAGGCTCATTGGAGCCGGTTGTGGCAGCCAACCCGAAATTAGAAGAAAACGGCGTGCTTGAAAGAATAGTTGAGCCGGAAAGACAAATTTTCTTCCGTGTTTCCTGGGTTGACGATAACGGCAAGGTTCAGGTAAACCGCGGCTACAGAGTTCAGTTTAACTCTGCCATAGGACCTTATAAGGGCGGCATTCGCCTGCACCCCTCGGTTAACGCGTCCGTTATTAAATTCTTAGGCTTTGAGCAGATTTTCAAAAACAGCCTTACAGGTCTGCCCATAGGCGGCGGCAAGGGCGGCTCGGACTTTGACCCCAAGGGCAAATCAGACGGCGAAATTATGCGTTTCTGCCAGAGCTTTATGACCGAGATTTCAAAGCATATCGGTGCGGACACCGACGTTCCCGCGGGCGATATAGGCACGGGTGCCAGAGAGATAGGCTATATGTTCGGTCAGTATAAGAGACTGCGTAACGAGTTCACCGGCGTTCTTACCGGCAAGGGTCTTACATACGGCGGCTCGCTCGCACGTACCGAGGCTACCGGCTACGGACTTTGCTACTACACCGAGGAAATGCTCAAGTGTATGAAGAACGATTCCTTCAAGGGCAAAACCGTTGTTATTTCGGGCTCGGGTAACGTTGCTATTTACGCTACCGAAAAGGCTACGCAATTAGGCGGTAAGGTTGTTGCTCTTTCCGATTCTAACGGATATGTTTACGACCCGAACGGCATAAAGCTTGATGTTGTTAAGCAGATAAAAGAGGTTGAGCGCGGCAGAATTAAAGAGTATGCCGAGCGTGTAGACGGCGCTGAGTACCACGAGGGCTGCAAGGGCATTTGGACGATTAAGTGCGATATTGCTCTTCCCTGCGCCACACAGAATGAAATTGACGAGGAATCGGCAAAGATTCTCGTTAAAAACGGCGTAACCGCTGTTGCCGAGGGCGCTAATATGCCTTCAACCCTTGAGGCTATCGAGGTATTCCAGTCATCGGGCATCCTCTTCGGGCCTGCAAAGGCTGCAAACGCAGGCGGCGTTGCCACCTCTGCTCTTGAAATGAGTCAGAACTCAATGCGCTACAGCTGGACGTTCGACGAGGTTGACGCAAAGCTTAAGGACATTATGGTGAATATTTTCCACAACTCCTACAATGCCGCAAAGAAATACAATATGGAAGGCAACCTGCTTGCAGGCGCTAACATTGCGGGCTTTGAAAAGGTTGCGGACGCAATGCTCGCGCAGGGCATAGCATATTGATTTAAAGCGGGAATACGTAAGTAAATACGCAATCGGCGCGACGTCACGGAATCCGTGCGCCGCGCCGATATTTTTTGACCGCCGTATGCCGTAAGAAAGGAAAATGTATGATAAAGCTTGAAACGGAACGCCTTTTCCTGCGGGAAATGACGCCGAATGATTTTGACGCACTTTATGCCGTGCTTGCCGATTCCGACATTATGCAGCACTACCCCTATACCTTTGATAATGCGCGTGTGCAGGGCTGGATAAATAAAAACATCGACCGTTACCGCGTGTTCGGTTTCGGCTTGTGGGCGGTCTGCCTCAAAGCCACGGGCGAAATGATAGGCGATTGCGGACTTTCCATGCAAAATATAAATGGCACTGTTTTGCCCGAAATCGGCTATCACACAGCAAAAGCGCATCAGCGCCGCGGCTACGCCGCCGAGGCGGCAAGGGCAGTTCGTGATTGGACATTTTCGCATACGCCGTTCGGCGCGGTGTATTCATATATTAAAAAGGGAAACATACCGTCTGCCGCCACCACCCGCGCTAACGGAATGACGCTGCTCTATGAATTTACGGATGATGAAAATGAGCAGACAGCTGTATACGGAATCAGCCGCGAGGAATGGACGGCACTGATTTCCGTACATAGCAACAAAAAAGACCGATAGACTTTTTAGTTCTATCAGTCAGATAGACAATACAATCAGGGCACAATGCTTTTTTGAAGAAACGCCTTTAGTTTCGGCATTGTTGACCTCCGCTCACAATACGTCAGTATTCCTCGCGCGTCGCGCTGCCAAACAGCGCCGTTTTCTTTCAAAATCTTTGACCCATAGCGAGAAATTTTTTTGCTTATGAAGTCGAAGAGTGATATTGTCCCCGACGGTAAATGTTTATATCGCCGTAATACAAAAAGAGCAAGGTGTAACCTTGCTTTTACAATTTTTATTTTGAGGTAAGAGTGAAGAGGTAAGAGGTGAAAAGTAAAAATCCCGTTCACAAAAGTGAACGGGATTTTTGGTGCGGATATTCATAACCAACCTAAAATCTATATTGAAAATCCGGCTGAAAACTCACATATTTCTCCGCACATTTGCCAATAGCACCGTAGGAGGAACACAAAAGGGAAACGGTTTGTTCGACACGTTGTATTTCTCCTCCTGCCTTCAGCATTTCACAACCGATATCGATTATTCTTTCAAAAATAAGCTCGTCAAATTGAATTGCTTTTTCCTCACTCATTTTCTGCAATACAATCTTTCATAAGCTCCTCGAAGCTTTTAAAGCAGCATTTATCCGATAAAAGCAGATTTATTCGCCTTGCAACCTCATCAAAGGCTTTAAGCCCCGTTTCAAGACCGCTCGAAAAAAGCGACTGCCAATGTATCGTAAGTATCGGATAACTGCCGTTTTCAATCGCTTCGATTATTTTTCCGCTTTTGCCGTTTGCCGAAATATATGTATCGGCGATCGAATTGATAAATTCCTCCGAGGTATCGGTAGTATCGATCGTCTGCCAGAAGAAATCGTTTATTGTGCCGGGGACAGAGACTAATTTTCTGCCATCTCTGTTGACCGCAAGCCACGGCCTTACATTCGGAGTATCGAAAAGCATATGAAGAAAATACCACGCTTCGTTTTTTCCGTACACGTTTTTAATGCTTAACGATATAGCCTCCTCATAATCATCTAATATTTGCTCACCGAAATCCCAAGGAGAGGTTACACCTGTCGCATCAATATCCGCATCCTTTAAAATTGAAAATGCCTTTGAAATATACGGTACCAAGGTCTCCTTATTCTGCTTTTGCGACCAGCGATGCTCGTATTCACTTAAAACCTCGCCGCTGTTTATATCTATCACGTGTGCGTGTGTCAGCATTTCGGGGCCAAAGGAGAAATTGCCGGCAAGTCGTGTTTTAGCCATATTAAGCCATTCATCTGTTTCTGATTTCGAAAAGCCCTCTATTCCCCTTACAACATCACCTTTTCCGGCAGGTTCGGGGACTATACTGAATTTACCCTTAACTCCCCTTTTCTCAACAATGTCGCAAAAACGTTTCATAAACGAATTAGGTACAAATGTCGGGAACGGACGACCGTCCTTCGTGATAGGCGTCGGCATATGATAGTAATATACATAACAAAGTGCCGTCGAATCGTCAATTATAATACTTATAGGTGTTTTTTTCATAATTTCCCCTTATTTCATTATATAATAAAGTCTGTAATTCTCGCCCTTTTCACGGCAAAACGGATATTTTCGCAGCCGTTCAAATGATATTTCAAGATTAACACGCTCTTGAATTTCCGATATTCCGTGTTTTTTCACATCTCTGTACAGTTCATCAATAAGGTCATTTCTGCCTTCTGTGCCGAGTGGCATCCAACAAATTTTAAGAAAACGTACCGACAGATATTCACGTTCTATTCTTTCCTTTATTTCTGCTGTTTCAGCCGCATTTGATGCCTTTTTGAAAAGCTCGTCTGCTTTATTTATGAGAGCCTCGGAAATAAAATCCGTATCGGGCTTATAATAAAGGCTAAGCCCCTTCCCTTTTACTTCAGAGCACAAAAGCTCAATATACTGCCTTATATAATCGGCAGACCTTCCGTATACTCCGTCGGTAAACTCCATTATAAGCTCCTTAACATCCAAATCGGTATTCCACATAAGCCTTGCACATAAATATGCCTCCAGCTCTGCAAGACCTGTTGCGGCACCGTATGAAAAATTGCCCTGCTCTAAAATTCCCGAAACACCGCATTCCTTATAGTACCGCAAATTATCCGCAAGTATGTAATAATTTGGAAACGGCAAAATGTAATAAGAAAAATTGCAGGCATAGTCCCAAATATAAAGGTGCTTTGAAATTTTTCCCCAATCCGTGATATTATCTACAAATTCCGCGGTATAGGATTCTGGCGAATTTGCCTTTTTCTCTCTTAAGTTCTCATCCCAGCTGCACTCGATATTACAAAGTCTTACGATAACATTATCACGCGGACGAATAAATTTCGGTGCTTTTCTTGAATACTGGTAGGCAAAGGTGTGAATAAGCACATCGGGATATTCCTTTTCAATTTCTTCTGCAATGCGGTTTACAAAATAAATTATACTGCCTGACGGACTTCCCTCTTTTTCATCCGTTTCACGGCATTTCGGGCAGGTGCAGTTATTTGACCAATCGTTTTGTGCTACCGAGAACACCTTGCAGTCAGGTCTGCTCCTTATCCATTCCTTAACACGCTTTATCGCCTCATTCACGGCGTCTTCATTCGTAAGACAGAGCTGTCCGTTTTGCTTTAAACGTACCCCATCAACAAGTGAATAATATTCGGGATGCTCATCAAAATAAATATCGGGTGGCAGAATATCGTAAAACGAATGATGAAAATTATAAAATTTTGTTCTTCCGCCTTTTTCGTTGGGTATTAATGCAAGACTTGAATTAAGACGGTTTTTGACCGCATAATCACAGTCAAATGCCCCTCTGAAATATGTATCTCTGTATTCAAAGGACGGATTTTCGGTAATGTCGATATTGGAAACGGCTATTTTTTCTCTTTTATCAAAAGCTTCAATATCCTTTGTAAAACACCTAAAGCCTATTATTTCTTCCAAAAATCGGTAAACACCGTACACCGTACCGCGAGGAGTCCTACCGCATATGACAATATCCTCACCGTCAGTATATATTTTAAAGCCCTCGTCACCTATGCCGTCCGATCTGTCGGTATTACCTCTTACATTTCTGCCTACCCTTATTTCGGGCGTGCGCTTTTCACAGCGGTCGGAAAAATACGGAATAACGGCAAACGAAGCCTTTTCAAGATAAATTTTGAGCTGTGAAGCGGCATACAACTCTGCCTCGTGTGCAAACTGCGACGTGACGATGTGATATCCGCTTTTACCCTCATTTGCAATAATGCGTTCCATTTTTTTACCCCTTATATGCATTTGCCGCTCTGCGAATATCAAAGTCGTTTTCTCGGAGTAGGTTTTCGGCTTTTACCGCATCACAACCGCAAATTTCACAAACAATATTGATCATACGCTGTTTAAGCTTTATATTGGTCGGCTTTAAATTTATCATCATATTTTCATAAACCTTACCCTGCTTTATCATACTACAGGTAGTTATCATATTCAGCACCATTTTATGTGCCGTTCCTGCCTTCATACGTGTAGAGCCGGTAACTACCTCCTCGCCCGTATCGGTAACAATGGCAATATCGCTGACCGATGCTATAAGCGAGTCCCTGTTACAGGTAAGTGCTACCACAGTAGCTCCTATTTCCTTTGCGGCTTTCAAGGCACTTGCAACATAAGCCGCACCGCCTGCCGCGGAAATACCCACAACGGTATCACCGCGCTTTACACCGGCACTAAGCAGATCACTTTTGCCCCTTTCGGCATTGTCTTCTTCATTTTCGCTCGCCCTTACCAAACAGTCAATCCCGCCTGCAATAATACCTGTTACCATATCACGCTCAACGCCGAAGGTAGGGGGACATTCCGCAGCATCCAAAACGCCGAGCCTGCCCGAGGTTCCCGCACCGATAAAAAACAGTCTTCCTCCGTTTGAAAAGCTATTTGATACTGCATCTACTGCGGCGGCTATTGCCGTTGTCTGCTCCTCGACCGCCTTGACAACAGCATAATTTTCTTTAGCAATAAGTGATACCATTTCCTCAGTCGTCATACGGTCTATATGAGTCGTTCTCGGATTTCTCATTTCGGTTCTAATCATATTTTTCCTCACACATATATTTTTCATAGCTTGAAATAAAGTTTCTTCTAAATTCCGGTATATCGGCATCGGGATCGTACAGATTTCTGATACAGCATACTGCCGCACCTACAATAGGCGGAATATCGTTAAAAATAAATCTCAGCTTATTTCCGGCACGGCTTCTCAATCTGTTTCCAAGTATTTCCTTTTGAGAAACCAATCCTCCCGAAATGACAACGATATTTCCGCAATCGTACATATCGTAAGCACTTTTTATAAGAAAGTACAGTCTGTCCATATTGCGATCTACGATTTCCTCCGCCACCCTGTCGCCCTCGTTAAACGCACGAAAAACCGTGCCGGCAAAGGATGCGATATAATCCTTACCGTTAGAATAAATATAGCTTATTTTTTCCCTCACATTTCCGTTTAATTTTTGCTCTACGTAGCTCGTAATAAGTGTTTTATCGCCTATTCCGTCACGCTCGGACAAAGCGGCGCAAATTGCATCTCTGCCGAAATCATATCCGCTTCCTCCCGAATCAAGGGCATACCCCCAACCGCCTATATTATGGGTAGCAGTCAGCGTCTTAGCGCATACTATAGAGCCTGTTCCGCAAATCACGGATATCATTTTGGTGCAGTCCATACTTGAACACATAACATTTGTAAGGTCTGAGCGTACATCTATTTTTATATCGGAAAAATTTCTTTTAAGGAACATAAGCATCTTTTTTCGATTGTCCTCTAATCCGCACCCCGAAATTCCCGCATAAATTGCCGAAACATCACAGCTCTCAAGTAAAAGATCCTCTATTCCGCTTTTAATTACCGAAAAGGCCGTCTGAGAACCGAGCGAATTCATATTGCTTCCGCCCGATATCTTCCTTTTGATCACCTTGCCTTTAGCATCAAAAAGAATAAATTCCGTTTTTGTTCCACCGCCGTCTATTGCGATCATCGCCTTACATCGCTTAGATGCAGATGAAACGCCAAGCAGCTCCTCCAAGGAAATTGAGAAAAATTGAGCAAGCTTCCAAAGATTGCTTATATCAGGCATAGATATTCCCTTTTCCCATTTTGAAATATTCTGCGATGTGACTGAAAACATTTCGGCAAGCTGTGCCTGAGTCAGATTTTTTCGTTTTCGGTATTTTCTTATATTACCTGCAACATTTTTAAATTCTTCCATTTAATTCTGCCTTTCGTCCTTAAATACCGTTTGATCATCACACTATTTTTTAACATACAATAGCGAACCGTCATTTTCTCTTTGGTAAATTCTTATCCAGTCGTAGCAAATTTCCGTTTCCGTGAAATCATTCGGCAAAATACAACCTGTATTTATAAACGCTTCCTCATCGTGTCCACCCCAATGCGACAGAATAAGATAAAACGGATTATCATAACAGCTGTATTTCATTTCCTCAGGATCATATATAAATGACTGTGAGAGTGTACCGTCAACATAAAAATCAAATCTGCCTCTTTGCCAGTTTACACCTATAGTATGGTAGCCCTTATAAAACGGCTCGGGGCTTGTGGTACCGGGTGATAGGTTAATTATTGAGCCGTTTGCACCGAGTACATTTTCATGTTGACTGCCCGGTCCCCAAATATGAAGATTGGATTTAACGGTATCAAGCTTTCCGAAATTTTCAAAAGCATCTATTTCGCCGTAGTTATATCCGCCCGTATTGCCGAGCAACCACATAGCACCCCAACTGCCGAAAGCATTTGCAAGCTTTACGCGAAATTCCATATATCCGTATTTGTATCTCATTGCATTTGCACCCTGAGAATCGATCTCCGCCTCTTTGAAATTCTTGCCGTCACGACTTAATTTTTGAACCAATGTGCCGTTTGAAACATATGAATTTTCATAAACGGTATAGCATTTACCGCCGTAGACGCTCGAATTTACACGCTTTGTATTTATCCACGTTTTGCTGAGTGTATCTCCGTTAAATTCATCAGACCATACCATTTTATATCCGCCCGAAAGACTGTAGCCGCCGTTATATTTTCCGCTGATCTCGGTACCGGACTTTAATACGGTATTTTTATTAAGCTCATCGTAAAGCCTCATTAATCCGGCATTAATTGCGGCAGTACTGTCTCCGGTGACGTATGCTTTAGCATCACCTACCGATATTTTATATTTATCCGATGCCGTACCCTCGACCTCGCTCATATATTTCGGAGCATTTCTTAAGGTGTTGCCGACAATAATTTCATACCTTTGTTCTTTATCGGTATCCCTGCCTACCGACGGCATACTGCCCGTTGTCTTTGCCATATCAAGAGCAAAGCTTTCGGCGGCGTGTACCTCCATAAACGAAGCATAGCTTGAAATAACCAGTCTGTATTCGGAAATTTTACCCGAGCCGAGCTTGATATTCTTCATAGCGTTATATTCAGAGGATATATACTCCTGCCCGACCCTTATTACCGAATTATCATCCCTGCAATAGTTATTCAAGAAGAAATCAGCCGCAAGAGATAAGCCTATATCATTTACCGCCGAAATAACGAGATATGAACCTGTTTGACGAATAATAAAGTCCGAAATATTATTATTCCTCTTGGATTTTATATCGTTGATAGCCTTTTCGGACGGCTTGAATTTCGTATTCCCGAAAAGAATAAGATTATCGTCAGGTGTTTCATCATCTAAAAGATAATCGCAATCAGGCATTTTAGTGACCATAACACCGAGCCGCTTTTCCATTTCAGAATGTAGCTTATTGAGTATTTCAAGCTGTTTTTTCGTTGCCTCCTTAGGGTAAAGCATTACAAATCCGCATTCCATTTTATTTACAAACGGAATTTCGGTAGCATCGGGCGGTTCGGTTTGATAGCTCACCTGTTTTTTAACGGCAGTTATCCTTTCTACCGTTTTTGTCGGTGAAGGCAGATCACAGTTGCCCGTAACGATATTCTCGGTATCGTTTGTAGCCTCAAATGATATTATCAGAGAATCACCTGACTTTAAGGTGATCGCCTCAAAGCTCGGGAAGGCGGTATTTCCGTTTTGACCGTTTAATATCTCCTGCCAGTATATTCTGCCGTTTTTATAAATTCGTGTGATTATATCTGTCTTAGCTCCGTCGACAACCGTAAAATCGGTACTATGTCCCGTAACCGAGCCTACAAGCGAAATGCCTCCGTTTGTACGATCCGAAAGTATCACGTCGCAATCCTTATCGGCAGTAAAGCGAATTGCCTCCTCGGTTCCACCTTTAAACGTGAGGATTATTCCGCTTTCGGGAACGGGTGCACCGCCCACTCCCTCAAGCTTCATTTTAGCGGAATCGTACACCGAAAGAGAGGTGGCTTTTTCATCGTCAAGCTTATAGGAATACGGTGATTTTTTATCATCCTCGAACATTGTAGAAACACAACGTAGTGCTCTGAGACTCCAGCCGTCGTTTTTTCGGCAAATCCATTGCCATGGTGTTGATGAATAAAGAGCAAAATCCTTTTTAGCCTTTATATCCTTTGGCATTGAGGCGGCGGCAGAATTTCTCAGGCTTTCTACCTCGCCGTCCGAAAACATTACAGATGGATTAAGGGCAACCGTATATGTTACATCACTTTTCGGTGCTTTAACGATTTTCTTAGACTGCCGATGAGCATTACATCCGCAAAGTACGGTCAATAATACCGCTAATGCTGTACTTATTACTTTTTTCATACCCTGCCTCCGTTCTTCTTTTTAATAAAAACAATTAAAAGTGTTGCTCCGCAGATCAAAACAGCCGTGCCGATAAAAATAACAATAAGCCACGGAAAGCTGCTTTGATTTTCTCTGTCATTGCTTTTTACCGTCTTTTCCGCTTTCGAAGTGTCCGATACATCAACATCTATTTGATTGTCAAGCTCAGGATTGTCAATTTGATTTTCGACCTCCTCGGTCGATTTTTCATATTCAGTTACGGTCTTAGTAAGTGTTTCGGAGACAAAATCCTTTTCCCACTTAGCATAAAGCGTTATATTGCTCGTTATCTGGGTCTCATTAAATCTGAAACGCTTAGTAAGCGACCTGTCGGTAAACCAACCGATAAAGCTGTAGCCCTCCTTCTCGGGAAAATCGGGTGCTATTGCATAATCATAAGAGAGCACGGTCAACGGCTCTATCTTACTTCCTCCGTTTGTGTCAAAGGTTACCGTTACATCCTTCAGCTTCGTTACCGTGACATCGTCAAGTGCCGCAGTAAAATATCCGCCCGATATTGCCATACCGAGAACTGTCGGCTCATCACCCGTAGTTATCATACTTTCGTGCTTTACCCATTTCCCCTTATTGGATATTTCGGATGCATCGGTAAGATAGTTAAAGCCATCATAATAACAGTCAATAAGATTGTCTCTGTCCTTAAATGCCGCAAGTCTTATGCAGGAATTTCCCGCCGCCTCAACATTAAGCCAGTATGAAACCTTGTACACACTGTTAGGCTCTAAATAAATTTGATTGCCGAGCGAATTGCTGTCATAAAGCTTAAAGCGTCTGTACCATGTGGTTTCAGTTCCCCAAACGCCGACCTCATAAAGCTTGAAGTAGCCGTTGCCGCTATGTGCATTTTGAGAATCGTTTGCCACATAGAATGTACCTCTTATCGGCTCATAAGAATTATTATATACACCGTAAAAGGCTTTAGCCCCCTCTGCGTCCTCAAAATCTACCGTGATATCCTTTGACCAATCGGTTTTAGCATTTGTCAAATCCTCGGCATCGATCCAAGAAGCATAAAGTGACATATCCTCCTTCGGGAATTTATTACCGAGATATACCTCGCCGTTTTCAAAGTGCCAGCCGTCAAATTCCTTACCGCTTTTATTGTTTATATCGGCATCTGCAAGCCAACTGCCTGTTTTACCGTAGGTTTCATATATAAGACTTCCATCATCATCGTAATAGCTTACAAGTGATGCCTCGCCCTTCGGTGTTTCCTCTATTTTAAAGTTATCAAGACTTATTTCGGCAGTTTCACCGTCACCGTATACTATAAGATAAAGCTTACCCGTATTCTTTGCAATAAAGTAAAAATCGTAAACTCCCCACTCATCCATAGCCGCATCGGAAAGGTTTCCTCCGTAGCTGAAAACATATTCCTCCGTTGCATTTTTAAGCTTAAGACCGCCTACCGGTATTTGCTCTGATGAAACAAAAGCCAAAACGTGCGAAGCCGCAATACTACAGCGTGCCGCAAAGGAAAGATGATAACGCTTTCCCTCTAACAACTGATAACCGTTACCGTTTTCATCTAAAAACGATACGGCAGGCATTGCAGAGCTTGAATGCTTTATCGCACCGGTATCGAGTATCCTTATATATCCGTTGCCTTCATATGCGTTTGAGGAATCATTTACCCATTCGGCGCTTGATGACATATAGCTGTCCGAAACATTGGTGTTTTTTCCGTTGTTTATATATTCATCCTTTTCAAAATCCTTTTTAAGTGTATAGGCCTCAGAGGAAGTTTCCTTCCATTTAGCATAAAGTCTTATGTTCCTTGCAGGCATGACCGCCTCGCAAAACGATTTAGTGCAGTCGGCATCATAGAACCAACCGTCAAACATACAACCTGCCTTTTTAGGTATCGGTAAATCCGGTATGGCCTCACCGACTGCTACAGGCTGTTTCGAAACCGAAACACCGCCCGATGTATCAAAATAAATTGCTGCAGTATTAAACTGCTCTTCAATCTCAATATCATCTACCCAGACAAAAACGTCCTCGGCAGAGCTGCCGTATGTGGTGCTGTTTACGGTACAAAGTATTAAAGCAAGGCTTGATACCTCGTCACCTGTGTAAAAGGTTTTTTCTACGGTTACCCAATCCTTATCGGCAAGGGTGATTTGAACTACCGATTCACAGACGATATTTTCCGGCAAATACTGTATCTTGCTGTCCCCTGCAAGACGTCTTATTTGAATATTCAGCGCCTGAGCAGGCTTTATTTCCGCCTTATACTTAAGCTTAAGCCTATAAGCCGTATTTGGTTTCGGTGTGAAAACCTTTAAATTTTCGTCACCCGAATCATAAATATCAAGTGTTGCAGGCCAGTTGAAGGTATATCCGTGTGCGACCGTAATTTTTACGGAGTTTCCGCTCTTCTTATCAAACTCATTTTCGGTTACCAGTGCATTATATTGCGAAAAATATTTTTCGTCGGCAGGCTTACCGTTGATTTTACGCTTTAAAAGTGTATAATTGCCGTCAGCCTCTTCAATATATTCCACATTCTTTTCATCGTAGGTATTAACGGTTTTAAAGGCATCCTTACGCCATTTCACGTAAATGTCCGAGGTTTTCCCTACAAATCCGTCAGCGGGTTTTGTCAAGGCTTCATCAAGATACCAGCCGTCAAAGCCCTTGTCCGAGCAAAACGGTGTTTCGATGTTCTCATAAATATCGCTTTCCTTTAAGGTGATAACCTCGGTTTTACCCTTACCGTCAAAATCATGTACATTTACATCAACCGTTGCGTTTTCATCTACCGAGCTTAGCTTAATGTTGTCAATATAAATGTCACAGCTTTCACTCCATACATTATTATAAAGCACAAATGCGGCTGTGCCCGTTCTCGGGACGGTTATAACACTGCTGTAGGTGATCCAGTCCTTATCAGCTTTACAGTCAAATGAGGCAATTTCAATTGCTTTGTCCGTGTTGATATAATCGTTAAGACTTCCGATATTTTCCTTTGCGGTTTTGTTTGCCAATTCGTCATCAAAAATCAAAGCCGCATAAAACCTTTGAAAATCAGAATCGTCTATATCGGAATTTTTCTTCATTTGGAAGGTCACCGATATAACACTGCCCACATCGCAGGAAATTTTATTTCCGTTTTTATCGGCAAGGAAAAACGCCGGTGCCCAATTTGTTACCGAATAATTTTTCGAATTTTCATCAAAATCGGGACGGTATGCACGGAGTCTTTGTATATGCATTACCGTGCCGTGTTCGCCGCCTATATATAATGTATCGGCGGTATTTGATGTATCCGTCAGAGCATTTTTTTGATAAAACGAGCTGTAGTCGCCCTCGAAATCCGTAACGGCATTTACCGCACCCTTTTTAAGCTTTTTGATAACGATATCATCTATATAAATATCGCACCTTTGGGTCCATTCCTCACCGTAGACAACAAATGCCGCAGTGCCGGTATTTGAAACGGTTATAACACTGCTATAGCTTACCCATTCCTTATCCTTACTGCAATCTGCTGTATTTACAACAGTTAGTCTGCCGTCGGAAATATAGTCATTTATACAGCCGATATTACCGCCTTTTTTTGTAACGGAATTTAATCCGTCGTCAAAAATAGCACCGACTGAAAATTTATCGTAATATTCGTTGTCGATTTCCTTGTTCTTCTTCATTTTAAAGGAAACCGAAAGTTGCTGTCCCTTTTCATAAGAAGCTTTATTTCCGTTTCCGTCCGCAAGGAAAAATGCCGCCGCCCAGTTTGAAACGATATGATTTTCCGAACGTGGACGGTAAGCACGAAGCTGTTCGATATGCATAACAGTACCGTTTTCGCCGCCGATATTTACGGTATCGGCGGTATTAGACGGATCTGTCAAATAATTACTGTCATTAAATTCCGAATATTTACCTTCAAAGTCCACGGTAAAAATTTCATCCGATTCGGCGGCATTTGTTAAAACCGCAAGGCTTACAAATATCGATGAAATAACCACGGCAAACGAAAGTACACACGAGATCAATCTACGCATAGTTCACTCCTCATTTATTAAAAATTATTACTTGAGTGCGGCAATTTTTGCATTCATTTTATTGACTGCATCCTGGAATTGATTTTCGACCGCCATCATTTCAGACGGAACAGCCGCCGGCTTTGCATTGCCCGTATTTCTCAGATCCTTATATGTTACCTGAGTATATTCAAGTGCGGAATCATTGAAGTAGTAATTAACGCCTTCCTTTGCCATAACATCAAGCGAATGGAAATACGCCTTTTCGAGCTCCTTGTTGATAAACACATTAGCACCTGCTTCCTTGTAGTAGGAATAATCAAGGAAGTAGCGAAGGAAATACGCCGCGCCCTCGGGATTTTTAGCACCCTTAGAAAGACCGTAGGCACGCATATTTTCGGTCTGCTTGCAGGGCTTGCCGTTATAGCTTGACGGAGTCGGAACTGCACCGACCATACTCGCATCAATGCCCTCAAACCATCCGTTATATTTACATCCGTATGCCGAGTTATGGTAAAGACCTATTGTTCCGTTATTGAATATACCGAACCAGAGGTTGTGATCCCAAAGACCGTTTGTTGCATTGTATGCCGAATACTGATATGCAGGAATAGCATTTTTTACATTTTGAGCAAATGTCTTTGTATCGGAATTGTAGGAAACCAAAGCCGAGCCCATTGAAGCCGCCATCATTTTCGGATCAACATAACCGCCTACATTACCGGTAGCCTTAACGTCTTCAAGACATTTTCTTAAATTTTCATATGTCCATTCGCCGCTCTTATAGTAATCGGCAGGTGAGCGTAAGGAATTTTCACTGAAAATCTTCTTATTGTAGAAAATCATATCAATATTGTGCCAAACGCCCTTTAAGCTGTTTACAAAATAGGTATTACCGCCTATTGTCGTTGCCTTTGTAACACTGCTGTCCCAAAAGCTTTCCTTTAGGTCAAGCAGATTTTGTATAGGCTGTGCTATTTCAAGTGCGTGAGGGAAGGTCTCGTTACAGATAATAACATCCGGTGCGGAGCGAGCGGCTATTTGCTTTGAAACGGTAGCTATATACGCAGCCTGATCATAGGACAAAAGCTTTACCTTGATCCCCGTTTTCTTTGTAAAGGCTTTGCAAACCTTTTGGTACTCCGTAGCACCCTCATCACCGAAGTGAGCGAACACCACGGTCGTTCCCCTCAGCTTTTTCGGAATATTCGCAAACGGATCATCGCCGTCAAGCTTGACCTTTTCGGTTACGGTAACACCCTCTGAGGCATTAAGTGCTTTAGAATCTGTTCTCTTTTCTGTCGATGAGGTATTGTTTTTAATGCCCTCACCCTTTTCATTATCAAATTCTAAGAAGGCATTACTGTCGGTCGTATCGCTACTTGCTTCAGATGAGGTTTTTGCCTTTCCACAGCCTGTCATACCGAGAACAAACAGTACACAAAGGGCAAGACATAAAATACGTATTGTTGTTTTTTTCATTTTAAAAAGCTCCTTTTTATATTTTTATCCCGTGATTCCCACACGGTCAATACTTGCAACAAATTTACGCTGAATAAGTAAGTACAAAACAAGCGGAATCATTATAAACAAAAGACACGCACAAAATACTATAGGACCTGCTCTCGGTGTGCTTTCGAGAAACATACCTGCCTGAACCAGCTTTTGCTTAATGTTCATCATCTGTACCGAAAGCGGCCAATTTTCATCAAGCAGACACAGTGCCGAAAGGTAGGTCTCATTCCAGTGCCATATAAACGAAAGCACCGAAACGGTCAGAATTACAACACTTGAGGACGGTATCGCAATGCTTACAAAGGTTCTTATAGCCCCCGCGCCGTCAACATATGCCGCATCCTCGAGCTCAGAGGGAAGTCCTATAAAAAACTGAATATAAATATAGATCATCATTCCCGAACGAATGCCTACGCCCAAAAGAGACGGCAACCAAAACGACCAATTCGTATTAAATATGTTAAGTCTAAGGTCAACACCCGTAAAACGGTCAATAAGCCCGAATATCCCTAAAAAATCAAGGCTTCTGTAGTTGACCGCAAGCGACATACCGTACATAGGCAGAGGTATCATAAATGAGAGCACCAGAAACACCGTCGCAATTTTTTTGCCCTTGAAATTGAATCTCGCAAAGCCGTAGGCAATCACGGCACAGACTATTACCTCGATCGCCGCAGATAATATTTGAAGTGAAAACGTGCGTTTCAGAGAATCGCCGAAGCTGATGATATCGAATGCCTCATTAAACCATTTAGTTGAAAGGTATTTGGGAATCCAGATAAGGCTTACGTCTACAAGCGCTTTTTCCCCCTTAAAAGCATTGCTCAGCATATAAAGCAAGGGATAAAGAACGATATAGCCTATAACTATAAGGACATAATATTTCATTACAAATACCGTAGCTCCTGCACCTTTTTTTACACCTTTAAGCTGACCTATATCAATTTTCAGCTTATCCTTCATTATCCTCACCCCCACTTTTTAAGAAATACTTTGCGGTAAACCGTAAAGAAAAGAATGATAAATATTCCTACAAACAAAAAATAGAACCAAAGCATTGATGTGCCTATTCCGTACTCCATAAGATTAAACTGGTCATAGCCGCCCTTTATTACCTCATTACTGTTAGAGGACGCAAGCTCGATAACCGTAAATACCACAACCAAAAACATCGTTCTCATAAGCATGGGAAAGGTTATATACCAAAATTCCTCCCATTTTGTTGTACCCTCGACCTTTGCCACCTCATAAAGAGCCTCGGGTATTGCC
Source organism: uncultured Eubacteriales bacterium (assembly GCA_934486705.1). Taxonomy (GTDB): domain Bacteria; phylum Bacillota; class Clostridia; order Oscillospirales; family Acutalibacteraceae; genus UBA737. Next base: position 27,163 of record CAKSQS010000016.1, on the reverse strand, counting down.
TGCAATCCGGCTATCAGTAAAACCGTTTGTATTCCGCTTTGCCAAACAAGTAAAAATATATTACTGAGTGCCGATGTAAAAAAGCCTTCTATTTGTTCGGGCAGATCAAACGCCGAAAGCATATCACTGAAATTTATCATATTAAATGAAATGCTTTCGGAAACGTCCGTGTTTGTTGCGGCAGATCCTCCTGCCTCCAAAAACAGGCTTAATACCACACCGCTTGAGAGGATCACGGGTAGAAAATACAATCCTCTGAAAAAGGTTCTCCCGAAAAATTTGCCGTTTAACAGCAATGCCAAAACCATACTGACTATCAAAATAAACGGGAGGGATATGAGCATATTCGAAAATGCCGACATAAGATTATCAAGGTATTTCGGATCCTTAGACAATATCTGATCAAAATTGGCATTGCCGACAAATGACGTATGTGCACCGTCGGCATCTATTGAAATATCGGCAAGCGTATAATAAACAGACTGAAATATGGGTAAAAGGAAGAAAATCACCATTCCGAGTATCCAGGGAGAAATAAACATCAATCCGTACCGTGATTTAAGAGTTTCTATTCCGTGATACTTTTTTGCCATTAATTTTCTCCCTCCCATATACTGTATCCGTGTGCCGCAACCGTTTTTTCACCTAAACTCAAATCGGTATCGGTAAGATTTACGGCGGTCACAATACCGTTTTCATATTTTGTTATTCTCAGTCCGTTTTCCGAAATACTGTGATTTATTATCTGAGAATCGCCGATTTTTTTAAGCAGTTCACCGAATATCGCACATTCATTTTTGATTTCATCCATGTTTCCGTCAAGGCGTGCGGCATAAAGCACGGAATACCTTGACGAAACGGCCGAATTATCATACTCCCCGATAAGCGTAAATGTAGGAGAAACGCCTGCTTCAATGCATTTCAAAAACAGCTGTCTTGGATCGGCAGCGGTATTTACAGAGCCGCTGCTCAACGGAATACTGCCTCTGAATACCATTTGATAAAACGGAACATCGCATTTTGAAATATTATAATCGGACGAACAAAGCGGAGTATCGATTGCATAATCAGAGCTTATTAATGCATAGTCATTTGCCGCCGAGACCATTATCGGCTTTCCGCTCGGAACATTTTTAAACAAGCTGTTTACCGTGTCTGCCATTCCCCTACCGAGCTCCGCGCCGTTTACACTGTAATCTGCATATGCCAGAGAAGAAAGTGAACCAAAGGATAAACCGGCAATGTCAATTTTTTCGGTAGCCTTTACGGCTTTTTCCGCCGCTTTCTGCAACGAGCCGCGGGAAAGAAGCATATACCGCTCATTTGAATCAAAATTCCTTGTAATATTATCGGCATAGTGTAAGTATGCGGTTTGACCGCTCGGTAGCTTTGCGCTGTCACCGAGTTCTCTAAAGCCGGATCCCGAACGGCTGTAGCCTACGATATCAAAATCAAGAAAAAGCTCCGCACCCTTTTCCCTGCATACCTTCGATAATGATTTCATATCCTTTTTACTGCCGAGTGTTCGGCTTATCCTAAAGCCTCCGCCGATTTTTCGTGTATTCAGTCCGCTTTCCCCAAAGCCGACCAAATTTACCGTCAGCTTTCCGTTTATCTCCTTAGACAGCTCATTTACGATTTTTTCAGCCTGCTTTACTGTAGTTAAAGGTTGAAGCACGGTTTTCGGAATACCGAAGGTAAAGCTTTTTTTCTCAATTCCACCGACAAGCTTTACGGAAAGTGTAGTAGGCTCATTCCCTTTACCGGGTAGCTTTCCTTTTTGCTTTAAATACATTTTATAGCATTCTGCCATACCGGAATAGTTCGCCTTTTCACCGCATAGCGGATAATATGAAACCGAAAGAGGTGAATCCGATATATAGCTGTCAAAAACCTGAATATGTGCCTTTGTGTTTGCAAATCGTGCAGGAGGATTTACAAGATTGTACCCCCTTATTCTGAAATAAGGATAAACTGTAGAGTACCCTACATTATCAGAGCCTATATTCCAGTCGAGATATGCCTGCTCCAAACCGTCCGTTATTATGGCAAAAAGCGCATTTTCCTTTTCCTTAACACCGAACACGGGAATATTTATCTGCTCCGTATAGCTTGTAAGGTCATATTTGCTTACAAGCATATCCTCTCCGTAAACACGCTTTTCGCCCTTGACGCCGATCTTGCTTATACTCTTGTTTGAAAATAGGGCTCCGCTTCCGTCGGGGTAGAAAAGATAGCTGTCATCAGCATTGTTCTTGACCGAACACATAAAAGGAGCTATCGAAACTCCCGTTATGTAATTATCGCCCGAATCGTATATTTCCTTAGAATCGACGGTGATCTCAAAGTGATCCTTTTCCAAGGTATATTCTACGGGTACCACGGTTTGCAGATTTAAAAATTCATAATAAACCTTAAAGCCCTTATCTGTCTTAACAGCATACACCGAATCGGTCTCAATAGACTCGGTATATCCGAGGGCATTTACATCCGAAAAGGTTGACGGACTGTAATAGCTTATGTTCAAGGGTGACTTTATACTTGCATTGCCCTTGCTTTCACGCATTGACGAATATACATATCCGCTTTGTTTATCCTTAAAGGCTATTTGTTTTGTTATATTATCCCACAAAACCGAAAAGCGTTCGTTTTCGTAAACATCGTTATCCGAAATATAATCTCCCATACTGTCAAAGCTATCATACTTAAGCGGTACAGTCAGCCTTTTGCGTTTACCGCCGGAGCATGCCGTAAGACCTGTTATGACAGCAAATATAAGCAATGCCGACAAAAAACGGTATAATTTTTTCATTTTAAGCTCCCCTTCCTTTGCCGTGCATTAATTATCTGTACCTTAGCTCTACGAATATAGTTCCGAGCCAGCCGAATAGCTGTTGTGAAAGTAAAAACATCAGCATAATAAGGAAAATTATTATAAGTATTCCGATAACAGCAAACACTGCAGTTGCACAAAACCTTGAAAAGCTGAAATCATGAATACGCATTATTCCTATTATCAGCATAAGCAGCGAATATAACATACAGCACACAGTCAGAATACCCAAGAATGCCGCCTCATCGGGAACTAATACATTTGTGAGTATAAGCTTTATGGCCAAACCGAAAATCAAAGGTATCAGGCAATAGCCCGTGACGATGTATATTTCCGTTATTTTTCCTATACCGCCTGCAAGTGTTGAAACAAGCCAGTTTGATGCTGTCCACAAAAGCACAAGACCTACCGTACTGAAAAAAACATAAAGAGCATTATAGCTTTCGCTGTTAAAGCTTGAAAAGGCAAAGCCCTCTTTTGTATCGCTTAAAACCGTTAAAACATAATACAGAATTATTATAACGGTCGAAATAAGTACAGAGCCCAAATTTTTCTCTTTAACCAGTCTGAAGCCTTCCGCAGGATGTGCAATAGCTGACAGTGCCGTATTTAAATACGGATTTTTTATTAATACAAGCCTTTTCCTTCTGTTTATAAATATTAAAGCTGTTATCAATGCAATAAAAAGAACGACAAAAACAAAAATCAAGGCAAAATTCCTCTCAAAAAGCTTTGTTCGCTCGGCTTTAAATGCCTTGGCGTAGGTTTCTCTGTCCATACCATGCTTGGCATAAAGCATAGACCTTGAATATTCGCCGTTATCGTAATAAGCCTTTGCAAGTCCTTTATAGCCTAACTGCGAATTAGCATCGAGAGAGATTATTTTTTTCCAAGCCCATTTTGCTTGAGTATAGCCTCCCGAAAGTGTTATTTTCTGTGCTTCACGAACAAGACCTCCGTATTCGGTCATGGCAAACGCCGTAATGCTGCCGTTGTCACCGTCACAAATATAAACCCTACTTTCGCTTACCGCTATTGCGACCGGTCTTGAAAAGGTTCCCCTTTGGGTACCCTCACCCGTATTTCCGCCGAAAACGGAAAGCAGTGAGCAATCCGCCGAATACCAATAAACTCTGCCTAATGTCACATCAAGAGCATAGAAAAAGCCGTCAGTGTCAACATCCAAATAGCTTATATCCTGTGTAGAATATGCGTGCTCAAAGCGCCCGAATTTTGTATCGGCAAAGTTAAAGCTATCCTTTTGCATTATTTCCTTACCGCCTGGATTATAAAGCTTTATTTGCCCCTGCTGTATTTTTGAGCTCCCGCTTTTTCCGGTTGCAGTGTATATAAAATTTCCGTTTCCGACTGCAATATCCGTAAAGCTATAGGGAATTACGACCTTATCTGCCGCACGCTTAGTATCGTTTGAGGTAAGCCTTTTCCATAACTGCTTTAAAACATCGGTTATACTGTTCTTGACCGAATTTGCACCGAAAAATCCCAAAAATTCCATTTCGGGAGAATACAGTATTGCTCCGTAATATGAACCATCACTCAGTATATAGGTATATCCCTTGCTGTCTATTACCGTTTTGGTCGGTCGGAATTTAAAATCCGTCGGAATAAGCCTTGAATCGGGCAATAAATACTGTTTTTTTAAATTTCCGTCGATATCGCAAGCCAAAACTCTGCCATTTTCGGTATCTGATATATAAATAAGTCCGTTTTTGTCAACATAAATTCCCATAGCGCCCTTAAATTCGATTTTCTTGCCGTCAGCTACTACAGAGGTTATCACCGTTTTCATATTAAGACCGTTATCTAAAATATAGATCCTTGAAAGCTCGGAGTCAATAATGTAAATATTACCGTTTTTATCTGCCGCCATATCCGAAAGCTTAGCCTCGATCGGTATATTAAGCTCCGAACATGATTTTACACTATCGATCCTATACATCGGCTTTGAATATGCCGCTGTTTTCTCGTCGGCATTGTAATTTGACCAATATGTATAGCTTTTATACGGCATTTCCTCGCTTTCCTTAATTGACGTACCGATGCCGTCTGCAAAAACGGTAACAGTAGAAAAAACACCTATAACAAGGCATAACGCAAAGGAAAATAACCGTTTATTAAGTTTATTCTTTATTTTCATCGTTCCCTCCGTTATCCCTTAATGCCCGCACTGCCCATGGTTTCCTTGATGCTTCCCTGAGAAATCAGATATACGGCTATCGGAAAGATCATAAGTATTACGGATGTTGCCATTGAGCTTCCCGAACGTGCAAGACCGCCTGCCGCAATCGTTGACATTACGGTAGGTAAGGTTTTTAACGACTCCGAAAAAATCGTTCCCGAGGGCACCGAATTCCAAATGCCCAAAAACGAAAACATTACAAGTGTTAAAACACACGGTCTTACAATAGGTAAAACTATTCTTGTAAATATTCCTATCCACCCTGCTCCGTCTATATGTGCCGCCTCAATAAGTGCATAGGGTACATATCCGTCCATATACTGCTTCATAAGAAAAACTCCCATAGAGGATGCGGCGGCAGGGACAATATAGGCAAGATATGTATTTATTATTCCGATTTTCGAATAAACAATATACTGCGGAACAGACAGAGTATATGCATTAAAAAGAAGTGAAAACTGAACTACGGTAAAGATAAGCTTATTAAATTTCATTTCGGTTTTTGAAAGAACAAATGCCGCCATTGCCGAAATAATAACAGAGAGAAACGTGCCGATAATACTTACAAATATACTGTTAAAGGCATACCTTGTTATAGGAACCGAAAGTCCCGAAAGAAGGTCGGGGATCGCCGTATAATTTGCAATTGTCGGGCGCTTGACCGTAAGCAATGTCGGCGGAAATATGAGCAGCTCATCAAGCGGCTTAAACGAGGTTGTTATGCAGTAAATAAGCGGAAGCACCGAAAATAGTCCGCCTGAAATCAATATTGCAAAGAATAAAAAGCTTCCGAATTTTGAGCGGGTAAACCGATGAAGCTGGTTTTTTACGGGAAATTTGAATAAACGAAATCCTGATCTTGCCGACATATTCATTACCTCCCCGTTTTGTTAAGCAATGCATTTGCAATGCCCCTCGTTGCAACCATCATTAAAAATAAAATCACCGAAAGTGCGGAGGCATAGCCCATTTCGTATTTTACCGTACCTACATCCTGCAAATACGATACAAGCGTATCCGCGGCATATTTTACCGTGGGATAGCCTGCTAACTGTTGAATTATTCCGCTTATTGAGTATGCGCTTGCTATTTGCATTACCGCACTGAATAAAAGCATATGCTTCATTTCGGGCAGTGTTATGTACCAAAGCTCCTGCCAACGGTTTCGTATACCGTCTATAGCACCTGCCTCATATAGCTCGATATTTACGTTTTGAAGTCCCGAAATGTTAGCCAAAAATGAAATTCCCAGTCCCGACCATAGCTGAATTATAACAACTATTGGTATGATATAATCTGCATTTGAAAGCCATGTTACGGGCTTATCTAAAAAGCCGAGTGAAATAAGCCTGCTGTTTACGTAGCCGTAGCTGTCACTTGAAAAGGCAACCTGCCAAATATAGATCGCATTGCCTGCAAGTGTCGGTGCGTAGAAAAGAAATGAAAAAACCGTTCTCATGGCAGGTCCGAATTCGTTTATTATCCACGCAAGCAAAAAGCTCAATGCAAAACCGGAGGGACCTGTAAGTATTGCCAATAAAAAGGTGTTTTTAAGCACCACGGGGAAAATATCATCCTGCAAAAACATTCTCAAATAATTTTCAAGACCGCATATTTTAGGGAAAGATACCATATCATAGCGGAAAAAGCTTAGAGCTATTGAAGACAAAACCGGCAAAACCGTTGTAAGAAAAAACAAAATCACAAAGGGGGATATCAGCAAATAAAGCTCAAAGCTACTTGTTTTATAGGAGGAAAGTGACTTTTTTGAGTTAATTTTTTTCATTCTTTTTACTCCCCTGACTTCGGATATTCACGAAGCTTGCGTTTTATTTCGGTATCACTTATCCTGCTCCATTCGGTTATAGCCTCTTTTTCGGTCATTTCGCCGTTATAAACCGCCCAAAATGCCTGATCAACAGAACGTGATACATAATAACTACCGGGTATTTCCGGAATTTCCTTAACGTTTTTCCACTGTGCAAGTATCGAATCAAAGGCATTCCCCTCCCACGACATTCTCGACAATGCCTTAACATTAGCCGTATCAATTCTGCCGGAGGGACCTAAAACCGCTTCAATATCAGCCGAATAGCTATACTGCGTATCCTCGGATACCCACCATTTTAAAAATTCCCAGGCCTTATCCTTATTTTTACTTGATTTCATTATTGCACAGCCTGTTCCCGCTCCCGATACCGAGTGATCGGTACTTCCGTCGGCTCTTACCGTTCCCGGGACGGGGTGAACCGACCATTTGCCCTCTATTTCGGGTGCGGCAACTGAAAATGTAAGATAATTCGCATAGCCCGAAATACCGAGCGGAATAGTTCCGGTTCTGAATCTCTGATAAAAATTGACATCGGGATTCAGTGTGTATTTGGTATAAAATTGTGTCCAATATGTAAACGCCTTTACCGAAATCGGAGAGGCAAGTAAGGTCGCATTCTCCTCCTTGTTATAGAGTCCCTGACCGTTTTGTAAAAGCAATGTCGGGAAAATCGAAAGTCCGCCGACCCCTACATTCACCGTCGTAGCGGAGGTTATTCTCGTATATGGCAAAAACGAATTCATATTTTTTCTTTGTACAACCGATGTTGCGTCTAAAAAATCAACCCATGTTTGCGGGATTTCGATTTTAAGCTGTTTTATAATATCGTCACGGCAGAACATAACACTAAAGCTTTGGGTATCGGGCAAAGCATAACAGCCGCCGTTATATCTGTAGGGTAGCTCTGCACCGTCCATAAAATTCTTCAGTACCTCATTAAAGCCGTCAAATTTTGAAAGATCCTCCAAAACTCCGCGCATGGCAAGGTTTACAGGCTCAGTACGTGAAAGCTGAAGATAAAGGTCGGGCGAATTATTTGAAACTATACCTTGTATTAGTGATGCGTTTACCTGCTCGACACGAACATTTATACCCGTTTTTGCCGAAAAAGAGCGACCTATAAGTGCATTCAATACCTTTACTTGATCTCTGCCCCAATTTACCCAGATTTTTATACCGTCATTTTTGCCGTTAATGGAATTAACGGTATAATCACCCGTAAACGATGCGGCAAAGCGCTTTAACGTAAACCAAACAGCCTTAAAAAAGCCGCCTGATTTTACTTCACATTTTCTGCCGGGAGTGCTTAAAACTATTTTATCAAGCGAAAGTGACATATCCTTTATATCAAAAAGCCAAGAGCACAGGGTTTGATAATACGAATAATATGTATCAAGATACATATGCGATTTATAACGCTCATCATGCATTTGCTTTACGGCTCGCATCATATTTCTTACCGCCGCATCAAGCTCACCGTTGATATCACTTCTTGATTTAAGTACGGCAGAAAGCGATGATAATTCATCGTAAATATCTTCAAGCCTTGTTTCGTAATCGGGTATCTGCTTATATAGCTCATAATCTCTGTTTGAATCGGGAGTTTCACCTGTTATCATAACGACATCAAGATACATAGAACCGACTTTTTCGGTTATTCCCTGCAATGACTTATAGACCTCCGCAACCGTGCCCAGCGTAACACTTAGGGAAATTCTGTGCTTTCCCTTTGTAAGTCTTAGCAAGGCTTCATTGCCGTTTTCGTCCTTAAGTCTCATATTCTGCCATGCGGTTTTGTACGGAAATGCTATTGTCTTTGCCTCCGCAAAGGGAATTTCGCCGTCTATTTTAAGACTTCTGAACGCACAGCCGTTTATTATTGAATTTTGCTTAAAGAAAAAATCCACCGCATAAAGTCCGTCCTTTGGTACTTGTGTTTCCCAAACGATCTCCTGATAAGGCTTTGCCCAGTTTTCACCGCCGATATAATTTATTACCGAATGCTTTGAATCGTTAGGTGTTACCTTTATATCCGAATTATCTGCCCTCGCGGTCAGCGAGTAATCATTGCGAAGCACCGGGCTCTCGCCTTCAACTATGATCGGAGCACCGTTATATTTTTCCGTTCCGTTATAGTTTTTCTCTACATCACTGTATTTTTCGGTTTCCTTTACCCTTTTAAGTAAAAGAGCTGTAATTTTAAATGGCTCATCTTGGCATTTTATCTTAACGGTATGTATTCCGGTATTAAATTTTAACCTGTAGAAATCACCGTTAATTCCCGTTTTGTCGTAAGCAAAGCTTTCCATATCCTCATCCGACTGCCTCTGCGTCGGTGCGGTTTCATCACCCGTAGAAAGCTTACCCGGCTTTCCGTCATCGACAAACCAAACTTGAGCCGTCAAATTATCCGCACCGTCAAAGGGAATTTTTCCGTCTGTCATAACGGAATATTTTACCGATTGTGCGGTGCTTGAAATCGGTCGAAAAACAGGAGAAAATTCATAATACCCGTCATTAATGCCGAATTTAAATTCAACCTCATTACCTTTTTCCAAAATGATCGGAGCATTAAGCTTTATATATTGCTTTTGTTCGCTTTCTTCCTTTGCCGAAGCAGTGATCGGTAAAATACATAAAACCGAAATTACCGAAAGCAAAAATGCCAACTGTTTTTTTAACGCCTTCAACTGCTTTTCCTCCGTTTATATTTATTTACCAAGCTATAATTTAACCGGCGATTTTCCCTTAAAATCAATTTCACCGCAGGTCGCCTTTACAAATGCCTCTGCCGAGCATGAAAGCATTGAATATGCATTTACATATGTTTTCGCCTTTTCAAAATACTGATTGCCGAAATACGGTGAACCAAAGCTTGCAATAACATTCTTCCTTACCGCATCCTTCGGCTTAAAGCAATGTACTATCTGCCAAGCTCTGGCTCCGGTATAATCAATAAAGCCTATCGGTCTGAATGGTCTTGAAAAGCAGGCATATATTACGACATCGTTTTTCTCGTAAAATTCATCCATAACTCTGTCAAATTTATCCGCACCCTCATAAAAGCTGACATTAAAGCCTCTTTGCTCGTAAAAGAATTTAAGGCTTCGTGCCTCCTCCATAGCAGGCTCATGTTCGACTACGGGAATGATACCGATATTTTTGATTTTATTTTTATCAAACGGCAGCATACCGACTTCATTTTTTATAAGTGTTATACTCTCATTTGAGCAGGCAAGCTGGACTGATTTAATGAATTTCTTGTCACCGTCAGATAAATCGGCAAAATAATTGTAATTATCATCTAACAAGCCCATTTTTTCTTTAACGGTTAAAATACGCCTGACCGCATCATCTATACGCTCTAACGAAATATACCCACTTTTTACTGCCTTTAACGCATTTGAAATATAGTTTTCCGATGGCCAAAGCAGCATATCGCACCCTGCCTTTAATGCCTCAATTTCCGATTCCTCGTGAGTGTTGTACCACCCTGCAAAGCCACCCATATTAAGTGCATCGGTAACAACAATACCGCCGAAATCAAGCTCACCCTTAAGAAGTCCCGTAATAAGCTTATGAGAAAGCGTTGCAGGGAGCCTGCCGTCATCTTCGCCTGTATAGGACGGCAATGAAATATGACCGAGCATTATAGAGTTTACGCCCCCGGCAATTACGGCTTTATAAACTCTGCCGTAATTTTCCCACCATTCCTCCATAGAAAGACTGTTGACGCTTGTAATAAGGTGCTGGTCTCTGTAGTCCGTTCCGTCACCGGGAAAATGCTTTGAGCACGCCGAAAGTCCGTTTTCCTGCATTCCTCTTATGATTTCAGGTAAAAGTTCCTCTGCAATTGCCGGATCATCACCTATACTTCTTACATTGACCAAGGGATTTCGTTCGTTAATGTTCAAATCGCTGACGGGCGAAAGACTCCAGTTTGCACCTACTACCTTTGCCTCCAAAGCCGTTGCCTTACCGTAGTTATATGCTATTTCCTTATTGCGTGTAGCACCGAGTCCCATAAGATAAGGAAACGGTGTTAATTTCCTGACCATACTTCCGCAACCGTTTTCAAAATCGGTAGTTATAAGCGGATTGATTTTTGAATCATCAACAAGCTCCTTAACATAGCCTCTGAGCTCGTCAATTCCTGCCTCATCTGCCTCGGTAATTATTTGACCGAAAAAGAATGCGGCTCCCGGCTTACATTTTGCCTTTACGCCCTTTTGCATCAATTCTACTGCCGTTTGAGAGATTTTGTCCTCAAGAGACATATTTTCCATTATTTTTTCAATTTTACTCATTATTCTTCACCAACCGTAAATATGCTTTCGTTTTCGGGATCCTGATACAGCCTGATATAATCAATCCTGTATTCTATCGGCAAAGCATCGCTGTCATTCAATGCACTGCCTACGGGCTTCCAGCCTGAGTTCTCGGTAAATATTTCATTATTAATAAGCAAATATAAATGCTCACGGTAGCCCTCTAAGCCTTTTAAAGCTGTTTTTGCAAATTCACACTCATCATCTAAATTATAGGTGTGATAGCATTCTCCGTCAACAAAAAAGCTCATATGCTCCTTCGTCCATTCAAAGCCGTAGATATGAAAATCATTGGGATTTTTGTCGTCTGCAAATCTATATCCGCCGCTTCGATTGGGATTTTGCTCGTCCTGTATCATAAAATGCTCTCTGTTAGGTCCGTGCTTGTGAAGATTCGGGAAAAGTGTATTTTCATTTGAAAAAACCTCAAATATATCTACCTCCGCTCCCCAACCTATATCCCTGCTGTGAAGCCTCGGAAAAGACATTGCCCAAAATGACGGCCACGCACCGTGTCTGAACGGTACTGCGGCACGCATTTCAAGATATCCGTACCTAAAGCCCATTTTGTTCTTGGTCGTAAGTCCTTGAGATAACGTGAAGGGTTTTTCCGATGAATCTGTTCTGTTTACCCTCATAAGCAGTGTACCGTTATCTATACGAAAATTTTTTTCGCCGTTATCGTATAAAACGTCCGAATTTGACATAGACTGCGAAAACTCCCATTTATTCAAATCAAGCTTTTCACCGTCAAATTCATCGTTCCAAACCAAAATTCTGTTTTTTAATACCTTATTACCCATTTTAAGCTCCGATCTGCCGCTAAGCAATATAATAGATTTCCTGTCGGCGGCACATCGGAAATCAAAATTTATGTTCTTATGCACATCAGGAGAGCACCTCCCGATGTGCATAATACCGTATTATTATTTAACTGTTAAAACACTTTCGTTTTGAATATCCTGATAAAGTCTTATATAGTCAATAGAATATTCGGGCATAGGATCACTGTCTGTGATCTCACAGCCTGCATATGCTTTCCAATCGGAATTTTGAGTAAACAGCTCATTATTTATCAGCAGATAAATATACTCTCTGTAGCCGTCCATTCCGGGTAAATCAGCAGCATAATCCGCATTCAGATCATAGGTTTGATAGCATACACCGTCTACATAGAACTTCATATAATCCTTTGTCCACTCAAAGCCGTATGTATGATAATCATTAAGATCGGCTCCGTCTGCAAACGTATATCCGTTGCTCTTAAGTGCGGTGCTTTGAATATCGTAGTGAGGACCTTGATCATGTCCGTATTTATGTAAATTCGGATACAGCTTGTTTGTGCTTGAAAATACCTCAAAGATATCTACTTCCGCTCCCCAGCCTACATTTTCCTCATGGTGAGTAGGACTGCTCTTTGCCCAAAGTGACGGCCATGCACCGTGAGAATACGGAACTCTTGCACGCATTTCAAGATATCCGTACTTAAATGCCATAGTCTTTTGCGTGCTTAAGCCCTCGGCGGTTGTGTAGCCGTTCTCGGTACGGTTTGCCTTTAAAACAAGATTGCCGTTACAGACCTTGACATTTTGTGCGTCATTGCTGTATGCAATATCGGAATTATCCATTGAACGCTCAAATCCGAACGAACTGCTGTCAAGTGTATCTCCGTCAAATTCCTCATGCCAAACCAAAACACGGTTATCCTTATTGTAAGCGATTCCGCTTTCTATTGCCTTTTCCTTCAATGTATTTTCTCTTATTTCGTTTTTACCGCCGAAAATACCCGATGAAATCTTAGGCTCGATATACTGAATCTTTTCGGGCGGCTCAACGCCGTATATCCAATCGGTATCCATACCGTTAATTTCAACAATACCCGATTTGGTCACCTTTACGGTTGCGCTTAACGGATTTGCAAAGTACCAGGTAGACGGACTTCCGCTAAGCTCCGTAAGACTTACAGTTTCGGTAGAAACGGGATTTCCGTTATCATCGTATTTTACATATTCAAAGGTATGATCCTCCGTATAGTGTTGAGTACCTTCCTTGTTGCTTCTCCAATAACCGTTGTTTGCCGTGTTGACCTCGAAGTGAACAACACCATCAACTACCGCAATTTGATTTCTGTGAAGATCACCATTTATAACCAGTACAACGGTCTTAGGACGTATGTTGTTGACCTTTCTGAAAATTGCTCTTATGGCCTCTCCGTCGGGAGAAACGGTCGGAAGTGTGCCCGAAATACTTGTATGTGCCGTAACAATACAGGAAATTCCCTTTTGAGCCGCATCTGTAAGAACATCCTCAAGCCAGCTTAACTGTACAGGACCTAAGCTGTCACCATTTATATTTTCGCTCGGAGGTCCGTAACTGTTTTCACGGTTATGCTCCCAAATCGACTTAGATGTGTTCCATGAATAATTTATATCAAGACAAACCACTCTGAAGCCTTTTTCGTTATCAAAATAGTAGTAGCCGATCGAGCCGTCACCTATTTTGCCGTCCTCCGTTCCCCATACAACATTATTCGCTCTGTTTGTCAGGGTGGGAGTTACTTTATCCATTGTATTTCCTGCTGTTTCAAGCTCATGATTTCCGTATATGCCGTACACGGGAAGCTTTTGCGAATTGTTCAAATAGGTATTTATCAGCTCGGGGGAACCGCTTGTATCGTTGCTGAAGTCACCGCACTGAAGTATAAATTCCGAATTATTCTGTCCTGCACGGTCAATAATACGCTGAAGTCCCTCAACAGTAGCCGCATACATACCCTGCTTATAGTGAAAATCCGAAAAAGCGGTAAATGTAAGTGTCTTATCGTTTTCGCCTAAGTAATCCTCACAATTTCCAAACACACTGTTCAACCTACTCTTTATATCGTCCGAAATCTCAATAGACGGATCGGCGTAATAATTATTTGCTACCGAAACGGGACTGCGTGTTATTTGCTCTGAATAATAATAGCTTAAACTTTCCCCATTATTTATAAGCATATATGCCCGAACGGCATAGGATGTGCCAAGCGCCGCAGTACCCATATTGAATATTTCCGCATTTAAAGCCACGGTACCGCTCATAACAGCGGGCTTTTCAAGCTTTATAGCATAAGCCCCCTCGGTTTGTGCCGTTAATGCTTTACCTGCAAGTGTTAAGGATGGTATGATCATCATACCAAGCTCTATATTATCGAAATTGTCATTATAAAGCTTATCCTCTGTATCAAATGAAGCTATAAAACGAATGCCGTTGGCGCCTGCTGTCTCGGATCTGCCGTTTACATCGGCATATCGAATCTGTGCACCCTGCATTTTTAACGAATCGGTTTCGTCTATGCCTGAAATTGCCGAAACAGAGGCGGATTTAACAAGTATTGAACCTCCGCAGGAATAGATACCGCAAAGCGATGTTGATGTAGGATTACGTTGCTCGATAGATGAAATAAATTTACCGTTTACAAAGAAATATGTAACTCCCTCAAAGCTGTAAGCGGTAAGGGTATATGTCTCATTCCAGCCGGGAAGCTTTCCTATAGCCTTAGCCTCATCAAAGAGCTGCTTATTAAGCTGATTGCTTCCCTCTCTGTTATATTGATATATGGTTTTATTTTCCGTATCCCTTTCGGTGTAAAGCAAGGAATGGGTAGCTCCTGTAGAAGTATCTGCCGGATCATCGATATTTGTAAGTAAACCGAAGCATTCGGTATCACGTACTACTATCTCAGCGGTAAATACATAGTTAGATGTACCGAGTGTCGGAAGTGTTACAACACCCGTAGACTTATATCCGTTTACAAGAAGTGCCGTATATCCGAGCTTATTGTAGAAGCCTACCTCACCGTTAGCACCTTTCCAAATCCAAGAATTGGAGTTTTTAGCCCAGCCTGCCGGCAGCTCACTATCAACCGAATACTTTGAGAAATCCTCTGATACCAATGTTTTAGAAGCAAATGTACGCTCTGCAATATCTGAGACCTCGGGCATTATTTCCTTTACCGTGACCTCAAAAATACTAAGTTCACCGCCGTAGGTATAAAGTCCTACTCTGTCGCAAAGTCCGTCGTTGCTGTAGTCATCTACCGATGCTACAAATTTTCCGTTAAAATAGAAATAGGTTATATCATTGATATGATAAGCCGTCATCTCAACCATAGAACCGGGTACGAATGTATCGTCGGTAAAGAAATCATCATCAGTAAAATTAACGGTAGTCACGGAATCCTTGACATCCTGGCCGCTTGAACCGTCATCCTTTCTTGAATATGCCTTAAACTTGCTTTCGGAAGGTCGCAATTCAAAAATAGATGCCGATTTTGTATTTTGATAGTCATTTCTTATATTTGTTACGATTCCGACCTCATTATTATTTTGAGATTTTGCTTTAACGGTATAGACATAATTTTCCGTACCCATGGCAGGCAGTGTCATTATATGAGCTCCGCCGCTTGACTTATATGTCATATACTGCGTATTCAGCTCATCATCCTTCCAAACACCGTAAGAAAGATTATCCATTGCATTTGATGCACGGTAAAGGAATGAATGCTGATAGTTTACCCAATCAGAAGGCATTACCCGGCTGCCCTTAGAAAGCGAGTCGAAATCTTGACTGTATATCGGATCACCGTTGTTTACACGTGCAGTTGCAACCGCCTTCGGACCTTCACCCGCAAGACCGTTTACCTTGACCGAGTAAATTTTATTCAAGCCCGCATTACTGTAAAGTCCTATACGGTCTGAAAAAGCATTACCGTAATCCTCTACTTCACCCACATATTTATCATTGCAGTAAAAATATGTTACATCGTTTATGTGGTATGCCTTCAAGGTGAATTTTTGGAAATCTGCCAAGGTATTATCGGCAAAGCAACCTGCATCGGCAAAGCTCATATTGCTTACGTTTTTATCCTCGCTCCATGTCTGGACTCTTGTTCTGGTAAATACTTTAAAATTAGCCGTGCTCGGAAATACCTCTAAAACCGATGCATATGTAGCGGTTGTATAATCTGTGGGGATATCGGTTGCTATACCGAATGATCCGTCGTTATTTCCGCTCTTAAAGGACGCTTCAACGGTTACAACATAGTTTTCGGCGTTAAGCTCGGGAAGTGTAACTATATTTACCTTTTTAACCGCTCCGTATTTAAGTCCCATACCGTCATCGTCATAGTTTTCGGCAGCAAGCTTATTTATGTATGAGCCATTTGCACGCCATAGAAAAGGATATTCATATTCTCCTATCCAATCTGACGGTGCAGCCTGACCTTTACCGTATTTTGTAAAATCGACCTCGTAAATCGGTTTTTTAGCGAATTTTGTTGCGGCTATTATATCTGCCGCAGATGCGGAATCTGCTGAAGCGGTAATTCCGGTGAAAACGCTTGTAAGCATTAAAGCGGAAGCTGCAATTAATGCCAGCGGTTTTTTAAATGCGCTTTTTTTCATCTTTTACCCCTCCTTAATAAATTTCCGACCAGTAATTTCCGCCTGTAGTAAAGGTTTCATCCGAATTTAAAAATCCTTTTACATAACAGGTGAGGTCATTGGCATTTACTTTTCCGTCACCGTCAATATCGGCGGCAACATTTACAATTTCAACTGAATTGTCTGCGATATAGCGTTTTACTCTTACTAAATCTCTGATATCCATAGTACCGTCACCGTTGGCATCACCCAAAACGTAAAATTTCTCTCCGTCGGTAACTACTGCCGCCGAGCAAGGTAAGGAAACCGCAAATACCATTACAATTAAAAGAACCATTGATAAAACTTTTTTTAACATTTTCTACCTCCGTAAATATTAAAATAGGAACTCCGGTAAAAATTTGTCAATTCAACCTCCCTTTTCAAAAAATTTAAGCGATAATTCTTAATTTTCTGATGTGTGGCAAAGTCTTTTGTTATTTATATAGAAAAACCGCTTCATTTCAAATAAATTTTATCATAAATTTGCAGTTTCGTAAAACACTTATTCGTTGCATAAATATAAATACAACCGCAGGTTGATTTTATATTTTAAGGTAAAAATATTTTATGAATATCGGTAAAATTTAGTTCTTGAAAAATATTTTATGTTAATATATAATTAAGCTGTGGCAAAGCTCTTTTAAAGGAGCCAAATTATGGATTTTGAATATTTTATCCGTAAAATCGGATTTGAAGAAGAGGATATAAATACACTTGTTTGCCTTTACGATAAGGTAAAGTATACGGAAGCTTTTAAAGGCCTTGTAAATGAAATGCGTGCAGAACCGCTCGGCGATATTTATGATCTGCGTCAAAGAATTTACGGTTATGCCTCGGTCGTTAATGCTCATCCTTATACAATGCTGCTTACGGTTTTATGCTCCTCTGCCGATGTAATAAAGGACAGAATGATCAAAAGCGGTTCAACGGAAGCGGTTTATTGGGATACCGTGCGTGATTTCAGATATAAGGCGTACGAATGTAAAAGGATGCACGGCGTAATAGGTATTTTTATTATAGGCTGGTATAGACTGCTTTATGAAGGCAGGCGCTTTGAACTGGGCAGACTTCAATTTGAAATAATCGGATTTCCCATGGAAAAATATTCAAAAGGGAATACCGTAATAACAAAAGGAATGCCTATAATTAATGTTCATATTCCCTCATCAGGCAGGCTTGACATTGAGGATGTCAAAAAATCTTTAAAAGCCGCCACTGAATTTTTCACATTGAAGTATGACGGTAAGTTTTTCTTTTTTTGTGAATCGTGGCTGTTATATCCGAAATATAAGTCTCTTTTTAAGGTCAGCAAAAACATAACCGATTTTGCCTCCCTCTTTGATATTTTCGATACTATTGAGGAAGAAAAATTTGAGGACGGCTGGCGTATTTTTAATACAGAAGAATTGAGCGATATAAACAAGCTCCCGAACGATACGTCATTGAGACGTGCGTTTATAGAATATATGAAAAACGGCGGCAGCTTCGGCAGCGGTTGCGGAATGATTTGCATACAGTGATTTTTAATTTAATGAGAATGCTTATCAATATATCAAAAAATCCTTTAAAAGGAATATGACAAAAACAAGTTTTAAAATATAATTTTTATTTGAATAAATGTAAAAATGCCCGTCAAGGAATGACTCATCACCATTCTTTGACGGGTTGTTTTTTATACCTTGTTGTCACCCTTTAACCTTGCAAATGCCTCTTTAACGAAATAGAAACTGTGTGCCTTGTCACCGTGAACAGCCATCACTGCGGAGCGGATTTCATCCGTACGGTGGCAGAACTGAATACAGTCCTAAGTACCGGGCAAAAACCGTTTGACCTTTTGAAATCAGAACTTCCGTATCTGATAAAAACCAATCTCGATATACTGACCGAATATTTTGAAGACGTTATTCCAAGAAAGGTCAGCACGGAGTCTATGATTTCTTACGAAGGAAGAAAATACTCGGTTCCGCCTAAGTACATGGGTAAGAAAGTAGATATTACCGATCTCTTAAATAACTTGATGAGGACGAGATTACAGCCATAGCAGAAAGGAATTTAGAGATATATGACAAACTTTAATGTCTTACAGAACAATCTGGAAGAATTGTCCCTTTTTAAGATGAATAAGATACTTCCGAATGCTATTGAAAAATCCGTCAAAAGCAATACTGCATTGCAGAATTCCCTGATTGAATTAACAGGTGCTGAAACGGCTTTCAGAGATGAAAGAGCCAGAAAAATTAATATTACGGTTTCTCACTTTCCGTATATTAAAACCGTTAAGGATTTTGACTTTTATTACCAGCCTACTATTAACAAAGAGCAGATTATGGACTTTTTAAGTCTTCGGTTTATTGAGCAAAAATCCAACATCATTTTTGTCAGCTCCAGCGGTGTAGGAAAAACACATCTTGCAACTGCTATAGGTATTGAAGCTGATAGCAAACGCATTTCCACCTATTTTATCAATTTTGCAGTTTTTATGGAAAAGTTCAAACAGGCGGCAAAAGAAAACCGTGCTGAAAAGGTGGTTAAACACTATCTCAAATATACAGTTTTGATTATTGACGAATTATGTGAAGCTTCACATAATTCATCTAACTTATACCATCTGTCGGATGCTTCATCGTACCATTTTTCCTGATTGCCTTATGATGATGCTACGGCTATTTTTTCGTTGCTGAACAGCTTGACCGTCATTATACTTCCTCCACCTTTATCTATTGGTTATCCTCGGCCATTCTTCCGCTCGTTTTCTTTATAATTTCGAGCGGCTCATAGCTTTCAACCCCGATAATTTCAAGATATTCTCTTATTCCGCTGCGGCTTTTAGGAGCGCACCGTTCCTCTAAAAAGCTTTCAAAATCGCTCCCTTCGGGAATGGGATTGTTCACGAATGCAGTTTTTACTATGTTTTCGGTAATTTCATTCCTTTCTGAAACTGTTTCAAAACAGTTATGACAGGCACGCTGACCGTCTCGGCAAACAGATAGACCGTAAGCTTAGTCTGTGATAAGGGAAAAGAAAGCGGCGCACGGAATTAAAACCGAGCAAGGCTTGAATTACAGTTACAATGAACAGAGTATGTAAATGGAAAAAGCGTTCGGCAAGACCGACGAACGCTATCATACAGAAACCTTCCGTCGCTAACTATGTAGCAGAAGTTGCCATAGCCTTGTCAATAGATATATTTTCCATTACAAACCTAACTTGTTTTTGCAGAAATCTTTTAAACCAGGAACACCGTCTTCAATTGTTTCCCAAACGATTTCGTAGTCTATATGACCGTACTCGTGAGCAACAATATTTCGCATGCCTCTGATTTCGCGCCAAGGTATGTCGGTGTTGTTATTTTTGAAATCTTCGGAAAGATTATTTGTCAATTCGCCGATTTGCATAAGGCACAGACAAACAGCATTTTTGTAAACGGAACTGACTTTGAAGTTATCATAAGACTTATTAAAAGTATTGTGCGCTTCGTCAATTTCATTACAATAGTTATAAATCTTTTCAATTATGCTAATATCGCGGTTAAGATTCATAAACCAAAATCTCCTCGTTAGCAATATGATTTAAGAATTTAGGCTCAAGGCTTCCTGTGGTCAGTAAATCAAGTTCCTTGCCAAAGCTTTCTTCTAAATCACTGTACAAACCGCCCAAGGCAAACAAGCCGCGAAGACTGCCTTTATCTACTCTAAAGTCAAGGTCACTGGAAGATGTTGCTTCGCCTCTTGCGTAAGAGCCAAAGAGGAATACTCTTTGAACACCATATGCTTTGGCAATGGGTGCAACAATATTTTTAATTTCATCAATTGTATAGACTTTGTTATTGGTCACAAATATTCCTCCCTTATAGCTTCTATAATATTTTACCATAAAACAAAAATTTAATCAATACAAAAACCGCTATTGTCGGTGTCAAGTTTTTGTAGGATTTTTTCGAAAAAGATTTTTGCTGTGTTTTAACAATAAAATTTTAGAATTTTTTGAGTGCCGGTAATTTTGCCGTTAATGCCGAGATGCCCGATAGAATCAGGGCTTGGAAGTCCGGTGCTGCCCCTCTGCGCCTTCCTTCGTGCGCGCACTTCGGCAGTCTTAAGGGGCAGCGGCAAATTTTCAGGTTTAGTTTGTTTTGCAAAATTAAAGTCATTTCCGGCAAGAATGGGCGCTAAATGTGTAAGCGCTTCACCGCTCCAAGCCATTGGTCTTGTTGAAAGCCTGCTCGCCAATATATGGCTGCTATGCGGTTCGGTACATCCGCCGTTATTTGCTTCAACATCGGTTTTCCTTATTGCTATTGCCTCGATATATTTCGCTAAATACTGTCCGTTTTTCAGTATTTCTTCTTTTCTTTCCGGCATTAAGCTGCATAAACAGTCGGTTAGCTGCTCAAACAGTTCTTTTTCGTTATTGTTTAATGACCGTCTTATTTCCCGGTCAAAGTTTTCTCGCTCTTTACCCGTTATTCCTGCAACCATTGACATAATTGCCTTGTTTTTATGGTATTGGTCTAACACGAACTGCGTGTCTCCGAAATTTTCAAGTCCTCTTTGTATCCATGCTCCTCCGTCTCCGTGAAGATATATTTTCGCATTGCTTATATATTACCGTTTTATCGGATATATCGAATTGCCGAACACCACAAAACAAACACACATTGCGGATACTCGCAAAGGCGTTGCCGTAGAATATATAACCGAACAATTCACGGCATAAAAAAGAGCAAGGTGTTAAAGAGATATATCATCTTTCGGAAAAAGGACTTACTCAAAAAGAAATTGCCGATCGGCTCGGTTACAAAACCCACAGCGCGGTCAGCAAGCGAATGAAAATAATGAATAAGGATTTTAAAAAATTCATAGGCTTTGAAAACTGAATAAGTAAAAATCTACGGCGGTGTTTCCGAAAAAAGGAGCACCGCCGTTTTTTATATCCGAAAATATTTTTTAAAAACCTAAAAATTTTTTTCAAAACTCAGGAACATTTTTCGTTTTTCGCTTTGTACTGTATATGGATAGAAAGAAAAATATTTTAACCGGGAGGAAATCAAATTGAACGAAACCAGACAAAGCGTAGAAAAAAGATTTTCGGAAGCCGCTTCCGAAAAGAAATAATATCGGATCGGCTGAAAAGTCGGTCTTTTATATACAAAATTTCAGAAAGGAGGTAATGCCCATGATTGTGTTATTTTAATCCGCAGATTAGCGGCACAGGTTTAGCAAGCATCGCGTTTGGGTGCACACACCGCAAACACACTTGTTAGGGGCATCTCGCCTGCCGGCTCGGTCAGCGCTTCTGCCTGCGGCAGAGGTGTCCACAGGACACCCGCGCCCCCTAAAACCCCGAAAAGAAAGGACGGTAATTATCGAAAAAAGAACAGAGAGAATCAAGTTTTGGTTGACAGATAAGGAGTTAAAACTAATCGACCGTAAAGCAGTAAAGCTCGGTATGAATCGTTCGGAATATATTCGTCACCTTATTGCCAACTGCAAGCTTGTACACACGCCGAGTATTGATTATGAGAACTATTATAATCGGCTTAAATGTATCAGCGATTAGATAAACCACCACTTAATTGTTTTGAATGAAATCGGCACATTGGATGAGCCGCGGTTTAATCATCTCTGTGAAGACGCGGTCAAAACAGCGAATGAATTATCCGGCGAGTTGACCGAAAAGTTGGACATTGAAATCGAAAAGTCAAAGGAGGTGAACACTTGAGGAACGGAAAACACTATGTACCCGTTCGGATGACAAAATCCGAAAAAGACAAATTTTTGAGGCTCAGTACGCTGTGCCGAGCGCCCGAGAAAACTGTTTTGTATTGGCTTGTAAACGGTATGATTGTTAACGAAAAGCCGCCCGAAATCTTTCATAAAATCACGAGGCTGCTTTTAAGGCTTCAAACAAATGTCGATCACATTTGGCTCGGTCACAGTAATCTGTCCGAAAAAATCAAGCACAAGTATCACGAGTTTTCAAAGGAGCTTAATGACTGCGATTGTGAAATCACTTTCAAAGGATTATTTGCAGACGCACACTACGGTGAAAACCGCAAGCAACAACATTGAAAGGCAGTAATTATGAGACAAACAAACTACGCTGCCGTTTCAATCATATTTATATATATACAATTTTCTACAACAGAAACGGCAGACAAAAGGAAATTAAAATCAGGAGAAAGGAACTTATGAAAGAAACGAAAATGTCTGCCGAAAAGGTAGTAAAAGAACCTAAGCCGAAGCTTATGAGCATTAAGCCTGAAAAGCTTCACCCGTTTAGGAGCCACCCTTACAAGGTGCTTGATGATGAGTCAATGACAGAGTTAACCGAAAGTATAAAAGAATACGGATTTCTAAACCGCATTATCGTCCGCCCGCTTGAAGACAAGCCTGATGAATACGAAATCATATCGGGGCATCGCAGAGTGCACGCCGCCGAGCTTCTTGAAATGAAAGATGTTCCGGCGGTTGTTCATTTTATCGACCGCGATTAAGCAACGATTTTAATGGTAGATTCAAACTGTCAGCGTGAAAACCTATCCCTTATGGAAAAGGCACGGTCTTACAGAATGAAGCTTGATGCGATTAAGCACCAAGGCACTTCTCGACAGAATGTCGGGAAGTTAGATGAAAGCGCGGAGTTGATTTCAGAAAACGACAGCGGAAGAACCGTGCAACGTCTAATTCGCTTAACCCATCTCGTTCCCGAGCTTCAAGAGTTTGTAAATAGCGGCAAAATGAAAATGCTCCCGGCTTATGAATTATCTTTCTTAAATGAAGAAGCCCAAAGAGATGTCATTGACCGCATTGATGAAACGGAAAATTTTCCGTCCCACGCACAAGCTCGCCGTATGCGCACCGCTTTTGAAGAAGGCAAACTTGACTATGATACCGTGACCGAAATTATGGCAGAGGTTAAACCCAATCAAATTGAAAAACTGAAAATCCCGATGGACGACATTCGCAAATATGTACCGACCTCTATGACACCGGCTGAAATGTTGGAATACCTGCTTAAGCTTGTCAAAAGAGAATATGACCGTCAGCATAATCGCGACGCGAGATAAGGAGGGCTTATGAATAAGTTTATTGTAGGCTTCGGCATCGCACCGCAGGAATATGTTATTAACGGCGTAATGTGGTTGAGTCGAGATTTCAAAAGCCCAACTACAAAGAACCCAAAGAGAATACTATGCTGAATAACCGTATCGGAAATTATCTCACAAGCGATTTCGCAGATTTGCCGTATGTCGGTACAAGTAATATAATAAGCACCGAATATTATTGCCGATACCCGAAAAGGTGTCGCAATTGAGTATTTAACCGAGCCGAAAACAGCATAACAAAAGGAGCAGGCGAAAACCTGCTCCGTACATAAAACCGCATTAAATAGAAAAATCGAGTATTCATAAAGTCAAATCCCTTATGAATACTCGATATGGTCCGAGTGACAAGACTTGAACTTGCGGCCTCTTGACCCCCAGTCAAGCGCGCTACCAGCTGCGCCACACCCGGACATTTGCTTTTTTACAGCCTTATTATTATATCAAGTCTTTAATAAAAAGTCAATACAAAAAATTAAGTTTGCGTATAATTTTTTTTAGGCCTACAATAGATGTGTTACAAAATATAAAAAAAGAGTGACGAATGGAATTTACTGAAAGCTTAGACAATACAATCAGGGTACAATGCTTTTTTGAAGAAACGGCGCCGAAGGTTTATTCGACGCCGCAGTAAAACAGGCTTTTAATATTTTGTTTTCTTAGTATAAATACTAATTCTTAAAAAATTCTGAATGTCTTAATTTTCTTTGAGGGGATTTTAACGTTTAAAGCGCCGTTCCTGACTTCAAGCTTTGTATCCGTCTTTTCGGAAAGCTCGGTTTCCGCCGCGTTTTTAAACAAGCCGCCGTTCAATTTCAGCTCAAACGTCTGTTCATGCGGCGATACGTTGTAAACCCTGAAAATATTTCCGTTTCCGTTCTCCGCTTTTTTCAGTGCCGAGAAAACAATATACTCTCCCGACACGCTCAAAAGCCTGTTATCCGCAGGGGCAGCCCCGCCGTGCTTTCCTGTTTGTACCGTTTCGGTAAAATTACCCGCAAAGCCGTAAGCAGAGGCAAATGCCGATGCTTTTCCGTCAGTCGAATACGGTATTACGGAATAATTCACCTTGATATTTCTTTTAAGCTGCAAATCGGGTGTCGGAAAAACGCCCCAATCGCCCATTTCCCCTACCGAACGCAAAAGAGTAAGCGCCATTGTATTGCTTCCGTCCCTCAGCACCTCATATTCGCACAGTCCGCGGCTTGCAATAAGTAAGCCGCCGTTTTCATCCTCAAGCCCGAAAAACGCCTGCATACGCTGTGTATTCGAGGGGTTTTTCCACCCGCTTTTAGGAACGATATCGCGTTCTGTCACATCAAACTGACCGTCCGCAAAAGCCTTATCGGTTTTAATACGGCTCGGGAACAACGCGCGTAATCTGTGGTTTTCGCTGACATTATCAATTTTGGTTTCAATATCTACCCTATCCGAATTTGCATTTAATGTTGCTCTTGTTACAATTTTGTGCAACGATGTTTTTGAGGAACGCTTTCCCTCGGTAATTCCGAGCGGTATATCCATTATGCGCGTTATCTCAAATGTGGCGCTGAAGCTGTTGTGCGTGTATTTTATCTTAGGGTCATTTTCGCAATACACGGTAACTCCGTCGGAACTTTGAATATAGTTATATGAGTCTCCCACGTCTCCGGTATCCTCAAAATCGTTCAAGCCCGAGTATGTTTTACCGCTTTTCTTCTCAGTTATTGCAAGCGTTCCGTCGGGCTGTACCGTCATTTTGATTTTATCGTTTTCCGCCCCGTTTTCCCATACATTGAGCTCTGTTTTCACCTTTTCCCCGGTATTCACAACCTGATATGTAAAATACCCCATACCGTCAAGCTCTGCGGGGAAAGAAACGTCGTACATATGCTTATATTCCGTCTGCCTGAATTTATCCTTGGGCAATGTATATGTAAACTGCTCTCCGAGGTACTTTATTTCGCTCGGTATCAAATTTCCAGAATTATCCGCAATTCCGATTTTTTCGGGCGTGGCATACTCGGAAAGTCCTATTTTTGTTTTTATAACGGTATGTGTGTGCGCGGGGTTTGTGTGAAAAACAACTATATTGTTTTCACCCTTACCGCTTGTATCGATATGCTCGGCAACAAAACGCTTTGCTTCCGAAAGCACATAACCCGCAACTTCGGTGGATTTATCAAATCTTACCGACATTTCGCGCGTTACCGCGTCGCAGCTGCAGCAGCAGATAGAGTCGTGCGGGTGGCACTGCATAAGAGTTTTCCATGCATAACGCAGCATATCGGTGCGATAACAGTCGCCGAGCATTTCCGACATCACACTGACAGGCTCGGAAAGCTCCGTTAACAGATTTTGCGCAAAATGGTTTTTCTGCTTTAATGGTATGTGCGTTGAAGCGGTGTTTACAAGCAAGCCTATTCCCGAGGTGTTTTGACCGCAAAGCTCGCCGTTTATCCCTGTAAATCGGTCCTTGTATTTCCGTATTTCCGAAATGTATTCCTTAAAATTGCCGTGCCTTATTTCAACCGTGTCGCCGTATACACGCTTTGCTGCCTCAATTGATTCCGGCAGATCCTTTTGCAGCGGCTGGTGGTCGCATCCGTTCATACCGAGCAGGTGGTCCGTTACGGACTTTGCAGAGGTTGCGCTTATAAGCTTACCATAGGTTTTTATGACCTTTTCTTCATCTGTCGGCAGCTCGTTTGCGTTGTTGTACCAGTCGGTAAACATTACCCCTATTATCTCTGTGCCGTCAGTCCCGCCCCATATAATTTCTTTAGGAGAGACGCATTGCGCCTCATCCGTTTTATTATCGGGAAAAACCGGGTCGATACCTCTGCCGAATACCGCATTGTCTATGCCGAATCCCGCTAAGATCTGCGGCATTTGCGATATGTTTCCGAATGCGTCGGGCATATATCCCGTCATCACGGGCTCAAAGCCGTTTTCCTTACAGATTTTAAGTCCCTCTGTTATATTTCTGATATTTGCTTCGCCGCTTGTAAGGTATTCATCCTGCAAAACATACCACGGACCTACCTGTATACGGTCCTCACGGATAAGCTTAAAAAACCGTTCACGCATTTCGGGGCGCACCGCAAGGTAATCTTCAATGACTATCATCTGCCCGTCCAAGTGAAAATAACGGTAGCGGTTATCGTTTTCCATTTTTTCTATAATGCTGTCTATCAGCTCAATAAGCCGCATATGATGCTCTTCAAAGCTCATATACCACTCTCTGTCCCAGTGCGAATGTGAAATTATGTGTAATACTTTTTTCATATAACGATCTCCGTTTTCAAATTATTGCTTTTCCTATACGGGCTATATTATAAGCCTTTCGCCTTTTCACTGCATTTGAAAAAGCCGTGGGGAATGAATTTCCCCTGCGCGGCGGGGTCAAAGCTTTTACCGCATAT